>CAZQWN010000078.1:7390-10252 GCA_964596915.1 uncultured Methanobrevibacter sp. | reverse complement strand
TATTAAAAAATAGTTAAATATATTATTAAAAAATAGTTAAATATATTATTAAAAATAGTTATGGGAGCAATTCTATGAAATATATGGTCAGATATTTGGATGATGAATTGGAGCAATGGTTGAATGTTATTGGTGCGGTACTTATTGTTGGTCCTAAATGGTGTGGTAAGACAACTACTGCTGAACAATACTCAAAAAGTGTTTTAAAACTTCAAGATATTGATAAACAAGAAGAATATCAAATGTGGTTAGATATTAGACCATCAAAATTATTAGAAGGTGAGAAACCCCGATTGATTGATGAATGGCAAATGGCACCAATATTATGGGATGGCGTTAGAAATAGTGTAGATGAACTTCGGGGTGAAGGATTATATATTTTAACTGGTTCCACTGTGGTTGATGAATCAAAGATTATGCATTCGGGAACAGGTAGAATTCATAGGCTACTTATGAGGCCTATGAGTTTATATGAAAGTGGGGAATCAAATGGAAAGATTTCTATTGAAGAATTATTTGACAATCCTCAAATGGATATTGATGGTATTGAGTCTGATTTAACAATGGATGATTTAATTTTTGCAGCATGTCGTGGAGGTTGGCCAGATTCTATAAACAAAAAGAACGATAAAGATAAATTATTAATTGCATATAATTATTTAGATAACATAGCTGAAAGTGATATTTCTGAAGTTGATGGTGTTAAACGTGATCCTGAGCGGGTTAAAGTCCTTTTAAAAGCTATTGCTAGAAATAATTCTACTTTGGCTAAGGACACAACAATAATGGCAGATATTTCCGCTAACTTTGGGGATATTAGCAAACCAACTTATTATTCCTATGTCGATTCATTGAAACGTTTATTTGTTATTGAAGATTTAAGAGGATGGGCTCCAAACATCAGATCAAAATCATCAATGAGATCAGGCAATAAAAAAGTTTTTATTGACCCTTCAATTCCTGTAGCAGCTTTAAACATGGGGCCTGAAGCGTTTAATACAATTGATGGTCTAAAAACTTTTGGTGTTATTTTTGAAAATTTATGCATTCGTGATTTAAGTGTATACACTTCCAAATTTGGGGGCTCAATATCTTATTATCATGATAATTCTGATGTTGAGGTTGATTGCGTTGTACACCTCAATGATGGAAGATATGCTTTAATTGAATGTAAATTAGGGAAAACTAAAATAGAACAAGGTGCTCAAAATTTATTAAAAGTAAATAAATTAATTGAAGCTAATGATGAAATTAGAAACCCTAGTTTTTTAGCAGTTTTAACCGGAGGTGAAATAGCACATACTAGAAAAGATGGAGTTAAAGTAATTCCTATTGGATGTTTAAAATAAGCTGTTTAAAGTTTTTTGTTGTATAAACTCCTTAGTATTGGTAATATATTTCAGACGAGTTTCATATTTTTCATTGTTAAATGGGTGATGTTCCATTGTATGTTATGTTTCCAATGAATTTTGGATTATAGTTTACTTTTTGGGTATTCAAAATGTTTTTTAATAGGATGTTATCTTAAACATCCTATTGGTATGACTTTTATTCCATCTTTTCTTGTTTTGGCAAATTTTCCTCCGGTTATTACTGCTAAAAATTTCGGCTCTTTGATATATAAATCAGTTTCTGAAATTTTCTTTTTAATGAGGCTGTCAAGCTTTAATAAGTTTTTTGCTCCTTTTTCTATTTTTGTACTTCCTAATTTAAATTCTATTAATGCATAATCTTCATTTTTTAAAGTTAATACACAATCACATTCTAGGCCGTAACGGTCTCTATAGTAAAATACTTGCCCTCCCATAGAAGAAGTGTATGCGGATAAATCTCTCATGCATAAGTTCTCAAATATGTGTCCGAAGGTATCTAGGTCGAACAGTAACCCATCAGGGTCTAAATTTAACAGAACTGTTGCTATTGATGGATCGATGAATTCTCGTTTATCTGATGATTTTATTGCAGATTTTGACCGTATATTTGGATTCCAGGCAGGAATGTCGACTGTGACAAATAATTTGGATAATGCTTTTAGATAATCATCCAATGTGGAGTAGGCCATGTCAGGATAATTTCCCTTAACATCTTTTAAAATGGTTTGTTTTGTTGCTTCTGTGGAATTGTTTCTTGCATATGATCTTAATATTTTTTTAGCTCTGTTCGGGTCTCTTTTAACCCTATCGACTGTGGATATGTCTGATTTGCAAATGTTGTCAACATAATTTTCAGCAACAAATAACTGCGCTTCTCTATCTGTTTGTATGATACTTTCTGGCCATCCTCCTCTGCATGTTGCAAATGCCAAATCTTCAATTGTTAAATCTGATTCAATTCCATCAATATTCATGTCAGGATTCTTGAATAATTCCAAAATGGATATTCTGCCGTTAGATTCTTTACTTTCATATAAACTCATAGGAAGCATTGTCATTCTGTTTACTCGTCCAGTTCCTGTATGCATAATCTCATCATTGTTAACACTTGTTGAACCTGTAAGGATGAATTGTCCGTATCCTGGAGTGTTGTCTATTTTTGTTCTTACGGCATCCCACAATACTGGTGCGACCTGCCATTCGTCAATTAATCGGGGTTTTTCACCTTCTAATAATTTTGAAGGCATTATTTCAGCTAATTCTAAATAGTTCTGTCTATTGTCGGGGTCTTGTAGTTGTAAAATACTTTTAGCATGTTGTTTTGCTGTTGTTGTTTTACCGGACCATTTAGGACCTTCAATAACAACTGCACCCACCATTTTAAGTCTTTTTTCAATAGTTTCATCAAGTATTCTTTTATAATATAATTCAGACATGTTTTGTCAACCTCATTGAACTATATTTTTGTGGTTTTCTACACTATATTTTT
>CAZQWN010000078.1:0-7290 GCA_964596915.1 uncultured Methanobrevibacter sp. | reverse complement strand
GTGCTTTTTCATACTATATTTTTGTGGTTTTCTACACTATATTTTTGTGCTTTTTCATACTATATTTTTGTGGTTTTCTACACTATATTTTTGTGCTTTTTTCATTTTTAAATTTAATCATATTGGATTGATGGGTTCTAATTTCATTTATGAGGGATGTTTGTAAAATATTTACACTACAGATACCAAATTTAGTGCAACTGTCATGAAAGGTGATAAACCATTAGATTCAGGAAGTGTAATATTCACTGTTGATAATCAGGAGATTGTTGGCCATATTGTTAATGGTACTGCAACTGTAACTATAAAAGACTTGAAACCTGGAGATCATTATATCTTTTCAGAATATGCTGATGTATTAGCTAAAAATGTTATTACAGTTAAAAAAGCAACTCCTAACTTAACTGCAAAAGCTAAAACTTTCAAAGTTAAAACCAAAACAAAAAAATACACTGTAACTTTAAAAACCAATGAGAACAAAGTTCTTAAAAACACTAAAGTTACTATTAAAGTTAAAGGTAAAACCTATACTGCAAAAACTAACAGTAAAGGTCAAGCAACCTTTAAATTAAACAAATTAACTACAACCGGTAAATTTACAGCTACTGTTAAATCTGCTGCAACCGCTTGCTACAAGTCAGTAAGTCAAACTGTTAAAATTACCGTTAAAAAATAATTTTTTTCTTTTAAGACAATGTTTTGAGTTTTAAACTCAAAACAACTACTACTTTTTTTAAATGTTAAACTCTGAAAATATTTGAGAGTTTTGCCCACATGTAATCATATAAATATTTAGTTTGATTTAATTCATTTGGTGAAAATGGTTTTGTGTGAAATATTTCGCATGGAAGTGGGTGTGAATGTTAAATATATTCAACCTACAATTGATTTAAACATAGTTTTGTGTGCTTCAGATTTGTAAAAACTCGGGATGTGTTCAATGTGTATATATCAGCACGTAATTTTCACAGGTGTTGTAAAATTTGAGGTCAATATTGCAATCTGTATTTTCTCACAATTTGCTGTTGCCCATTAAATTTATTAAATCAAAAAATTTTATATATTCTTAGATAATACTTTTTTAAGTAAAATAAATTATTTATGTAAGGTGGATAAATGGAAAAGAAATTAAATGTTCCAATTACTGATGAAGATTTGACTGAATTAAATGCTGGAGATGTAGTTTATTTAACTGGAAATATTTTAACTGCTAGAGATCAGGCTCACAAACGCCTTTTAGAACAGGGGGCTCCTTTGGATATTCAGGGAGCGGCCCTATTTCATGCAGGTCCAATCATATCTCAAAAAGATGATGATTATGAAATGGTTGCAATAGGTCCGACTACCTCAATGAGGATGAATCCCTATCAAAGTGACGTTTTGGATATGGGTCCGAAAATAGTCATTGGTAAAGGAGGTATGGATGATACTGTTAGGGAAGCATTAAAAAGAAATAATGCGCTTTATGTTGTTGCTACTGGTGGATGCGCAGCATTATACGTTGATGCGGTGGAAGAAATAGAAAGTGTTGATTGGCTGGATTTAGGAATGCCTGAAGCAATGTGGAATTTAAAAGTAAAAGATTTTGGTCCGCTTATAGTTGCAATGGATAGTCACGGTAATAGTTTATATGATTGAGAATTACTAAAACCTAATGCTTATATATAATTTCTGTATATAGTATATTTTAATTTACATGAATTTAAAAATATTTTTTTCGGAAGTGTTATAATGGCTGATATTAATGAATTAGCAGAAAAAAAGTTGAAATCTAGAATGACAAAAATCAGAAAATGCAATAGGGAACCTGAAGAGAAAGAGGTATTTTCAGAAAAATTCGGTGTTTCATTTGAAATGGAATTCCAAAATAAAAATCCTGATAAGCTTTCAGATGGTATAACCATTATTACCAGCCCTGAAGGTAAAGTTTTATTTGCTGAATATTTCTATGGAATTCCTGAAGAAGAGGAATACACCACAGTTTCAGTTACTGAAAAACAATTAAAATCAATTTTAGAATTCTTTGAAGATTTCAGATTACAATTAGATGATTCTGATTAAATGATAGTTAATAATTCACTAGATGAAGTTAAAAAAAGGGAAAACGCTCTTTCAATTATTAAAAATATTGTTGAAAGTGAAGGTAGGTCCTCATTATATGATTTAACAGGATTATCAGGAGGATTCATTGCATCTCATTCCGAACTTAGTCTTTTAGAAACTTATGTTGGTCCGGCTATTTTTGAAGAGGAACTTCAGAAAGTTGGAAAAGACCATATGGGAGGGGAAAAAGTTCTTCCATTGAATAGGACTTCATCTGGAATATTGGCTACAATATTGACTTTAGTTAGTGAAGGTTCAAATGTTGTACATTATCTAGCTAAATTGCCAGCACATCCTTCTATTCCAAGAAGTTGCAAACTGGTAGGTGCAAATTATTTTGAAACTGATGTTTTTGATGAATTTACAATACCTGAAAACACTTCATTGGTTGTAATAACCGGTTCTACAATGGACCATAAGGTTATTGATGAGGATGAATTTAGGAAAGTTATTGAAATGGCTCATGAAAGAGACATACCTGTTATGGTTGATGATGCTTCAGGAGCCAGACTCAGGACAGTTGTATTTAATCAACCGAAAGCATGCGATTTGGGTGCGGATATAGCAATAACCAGCACTGATAAATTAATGCCGGGACCTCGAGGGGGATTAATGGCAGGTCGTGAGGATTTAATTGATAAAATTAAGGTTAAAGTCAGTCAGTTTGGGCTTGAAGCCCAACCGCCTGCAGTTCTTGCGATGCTAAATGGTATTAAAAATTTTGATGAAAATAATTTGATTAACAGTTTTTCTAGAAAGGATGAACTATTCAGATTATTAACTGAAAAGTATGATAATTTTGAAACTACCCCTACTGGTGTAATGATTTCTCCTGAAGGTTTGGCTAATGAAATAACTGTATCTCATAATCTCTCAGACACTGATATTGCATTTGTATTTTCATTTATACTTTTAAAAGATTATGGAATTATTACAATTCCTGCGGTATCAATGCCTGGTGCATCAGCTACAATAAGATTTGATTTATCAACACCTGATGCATTTAATTTAGATTTAAAAGATTTATATAAAAAAATAGAATCTTCATTTAATAAACTACAGGATGTAGTCATCAATGAAGATGAATGTAAGGAGATTGTATTTTAGTTTTTGATAATACATTCTCCGGAAATTACTTTTACTAAGGTTCCATCATTTTTTTCAACAATGAGTGCACCTTCTTCGTTGATGCCGACAACATAAGCATCAAATGAGGTGTTGAATGGTTTTCTAACTTCCACGATTTTCCCAATTGTGTATGAACGTTTTCTCCAGTCATTTAGGATATGTTCATAGTTTTCATTATTGAAAAGTTCACTAATTTTTTCAAACTCTTCCAAGAATATTTTAATTATTAAGTTTTCGTCACATTCTTTTTCAAGTTCTTCTTTAAGCGTTGTTGTTATTTCTTTTAATTCGTTAGGAAATTGGGATGTTTCTAAATTTACATCAATGCCAACCCCAATAATAACATTTTCTATTTTATTGGATTTAGTCACTGATTCGGTTAAGATTCCACAAACTTTCTTTCCATTAATCATTATGTCGTTTGGCCATTTGATTTCCGGATTTTCAACACCGATTTTTTCTAAAGTTTTAGCAACGGCCACTCCTGTAGCCAATGTGATTAATGGAAATTTGGATTGATCCACATTAGGTTTCATTATGATTGATAACCATATTCCTCCTAATGGGGATTCCCAATCTTTTCCAGTTCTGCCTTTTCCTTTTGTTTGTTTTTCGGATATGACTACTGTTCCGTTTTCGTTGTTTTGCATTGATAGGAATTTAGCTATTGTGTTTGTTGAGCTGACTTCATGGTAAACATATATGTCTTTACCAATACACACTGTGTTTAACTCTTTTGAAATTTCGGATGCTTTGATATGTTGGGTTTCTTTTTCACCTAAATCTTTGAGAATTTCCGTAAATTCATCAATATCAATATTTCCAATTTTATTAATTTCCTCTTCAGAAATTATCTTTTCATTTTTTAATAGCTTATTAATCTTATCATGCATTGATTAATCTCCAAAGTTTAGCTTTGGTTTTGCTGTCTTTTCAAATCGTTTCTGTGTTTAATTTCATTCTGATATGCCCCGACTGCAGCTGAAATTGCAGCCATTTTTTTACTAGGCATGAAAGTGGATTTTAATTTGTTGATGTATTCAGCATCTTCTTCAATGACATTTACCATTTCAACATCGATTTCTTGTTTATGTTGGTCGATGAAGTGTGTGTTTAAGTCTCCAGATAAGAAATTCGGATTTCTTAAAATTGCTTTATGGAATGGAATAGTGGTTCTGACGCCTAAAATCACATATTCTTTTAATGCTCTTTGCATTTTAGTAATAGCATCATTTCTTGTTCTGCCATAAGTAATCAATTTTGAAATCATTGAATCATAGAAGGTTGGAATGGTATAGTTCATATAAACTCCACTGTCTAAACGTACGCCAGGTCCTCCAGGTGATCTGTAACCTGTAATTCTTCCAGGATTTGGGGCAAAGTCGTTTAACGGATCTTCAGCATTGATACGGCATTCAATTGCATGTCCGGAAACCTGAATATCACTTTTCTGATAGGCTAACTCTTCGCCTGCAGCTATTTTAATCTGTTCCTGGATTAAATCTGTATTGGTAATGAGTTCAGTAATTGGGTGTTCCACCTGTATACGTGTGTTCATTTCAAGGAAGTAGTATTCTCCATTATCATATAAGAACTCTACGGTACCTGCACTTTTATATCCTATATATTCTGCAGCTTTTACAGCACTGCCGCCCATTTGTTCCCTAAGTTCGTCGGTCATGATAGGGGATGGCGCTTCCTCTAAAAGTTTTTGATGTCTTCTTTGAATTGAACATTCCCTGTCTGCAACATGGATTACATTTCCATGTTCGTCCGCTAATAGCTGGAACTCAATGTGACGTGGTTGTTCGAGATATTTTTCAATGAATACTGTAGAGTCTCCGAAGTTTGTTGCAGCAACGGACTGTGTGGATTCAATAGCTTGCACAAGTTCGTCTTCGCTGTATACGGCACGCATACCTATTCCTCCACCTCCTGCGGAAGCTTTTACAATAACAGGATATCCAATTTGTTTTGCAATGTCTTTTGCTTCTTCAATGTCAGTTACTCCTTCAGGGGTTCCTTCAATTACCGGAACTCCCGCTTTTTTCATGAGAGCTTTTGATGTGATTTTATCTCCCATCTTATGAATTGCATCTCCGGATGGTCCGATAAGTTTGATTCCATTTTTTTCACATTCTTCACCAAGTTTCGGATTTTCAGCTAAAAATCCGTATCCTGGATGTATAGCATCTGCTCCACAATCTTTTGCAATGCCTATAATTTTCTCTATATTTAAGTAAGATTTTGCTGGAGATGGATTTCCTAAAGGAAAACTTTCGTCAGCATATTTGGTGTATAGAGAGGTTTTATCTGCATCGGAATAGATTGCTACAGTGTCTATACCAAGTTCACTACATGCACGCATAACTCTTATTGCGATTTCTCCTCTATTTGCAATTAATACTTTTTCAAACATGTGAAAACCTCAAAGTAATTTTTTTATAATAATATAATATTATATATTAAATAATTATTAAATTTGTTGATTTTTATGAGGATTACTAAAAAAAAGCACTTGGAAATGAAACTCCAATCCGTTCCTTCACATCCAAATCCTAAAGTTGGTCTTGAACAGTATTCGACTCCATCAATAATTGCCTCTGATTTAATATGGAATGCGGATTATCTTGGCGATATTGAAAACAGGAATGTTTTGGACTTAGGTTGTGGAAGTGGAATTTTTACCATTGCTTCAGCATTAATGGGTGCAAATATTGTATGTGGTGTAGATGTTGATGAAGATTCAATTGAGTTGGCTAGGCAGACTTCGCAAAAATTGAAATTGGATAATGCAGATTACATCTTAAGTGATGTTTGTGATTTTATTTGCAGCTTTGATGCAGATACAATAATTCAGAATCCTCCTTTCGGATCGCAACGAAAAGCCAAACATGGCGAAGATTTAAATTTTGTAAAAAAAGCCATTGAGTTTAATCCTGAAGTTTTATATTCCTTTCACATGGCATCTACTGAAGATTTTTTAATAAATTTTTATCGGGATAATAATTTGGAGATAACTCACATTTTTCGATATGATTTTCCAATTCCAAAAATATATGAGTTTCACACTAAAGAAAAACAGAACGTTAATGTTGTTGTGTTTAGGGCGTTAACTGATTTTTAATTATTTATTAAATCTCTCATTTTTTATTTTTTAGTTAATAAAAACAATACCTTTATATAGTGGTTATTACATATTCTATATTAATATATTCTCTGAGTATAAAAAAGTTGGTAGCATAAAAAGAAGCTACGGATATTATAATTGATATAATATTTTGTAAATGTGTAAGTCTATTTAGTGATAGCTATATAAATGTAGGGTAATCTTTATATACTTTGCATAACATAATGTTAAGTAATGTATAAAGATGAGCTATCTATATTTATTCCAAATTCATTTCTTTCTGAGTCTAAAGATCTTAAAATTCGCACTTATAAGGTTGGAATTTTAGGAAGAGCTTTAGCTATTTTTCAAGCAGATAATGTTGTTATTTATAATGATAACAATGAAAAAAATGAAGATGGAGAACTTGATGGAGATTTTATTGCTGATGTTTTGGATTATATGAATACTCCTCAATATTTGAGGAAGCAAGTATTTCCTATAAGATCCGAATTAAAGCATGTTGGAATTCTTCCACCGCTTAGAACTCCTCATCATCCTGTTAATAATCAACCTGACGTCGGTGATTATAGGCAAGGTTTCACTGTTAAAAGAAATAAGAAAGGAACTTATGTTGATATAGGTATGGATAAACTTGCATTCTGTAAAGAGCAACTTACTGTCAAGAAAATTTTTGACTTTAAGATTACTAAGATTGCTAAGAAAGAAGTAATAGTCACACCTGATAAACCAGATGACGTTTACTGGGGATATAATGTAATATCTTCTAATAAGAGTCTTAAAAATAGCTTAAAATTAATCAAACCTGATCTTGTTGTTGAAACTACAAGGTACGGAGATTATATTGATTCTATTTTTGATGAATTAAAACATAAAGTAGATGAATGTAAAAGTATTGCTATTTTATTTGGTGGCCCTTATTCTTCAAT
>CAZQWN010000077.1:0-10275 GCA_964596915.1 uncultured Methanobrevibacter sp. | reverse complement strand
ATACATTTTCCTTTACCTTCATCACCCCATGCTCCACCAACTAAAATACTACAAGTCATCTAATAACTCCTTAAAAATCAATTGAAAATTGTAAAATTATTATACCACTAATATTATATCATTACTAATTAAAAAGCTTTTCCTAAATTTAGCGTTAACATTCAAAGATATTTCATATTAATATAAATATAATATAAAATAAAATAAAAAAATATATAATATTTAATTAATTTTAGGTAATTCGCATGCACGTTGAAAGACAATACAGAGAACTGGAAAAAATCGAAGAGGTTAGAGTTTATAATCTTAATCCGAACGACATGTATCAGGAAGCTCCTCAAGTTAAAAAGCCTGAAAATGTTCGTTTTAGTAATATTATGAAACACGTGCCTTCAGATATTAATGTGTTCCTACCAATAGACCATGGTGAGGATTATATCATTGAACGGATTGGTTGGAATTTATTGGAAAGAGCAAATGCACATCTGGAAGATGTGGAAGGACGTAAATTAAGCCAATTATCACCGTTTTACTATGAACTTTTAAAAGACAATTTTAAAGAAGTTATGGAAAGTAAAAAAACAAAAAGCATGAGAATGTTCTATTACATTAGTGACAGAATCAGAACTCTGGCAAATATAAATATCCTATGTGATGAAGGTGAAATTTACGTAATTTCTGATTTGAGAAATAGTTTTGAACAAATTAAAACTGAAGAAGAACAAAAAGAGGAGGAAGAAGAAAACAAAGCAAACCTCATTGAGTATTTCTCACAGACAGGAAGTTACTACAAAACAAGAAATGAATTTACCTGGACACCCGGAATTTACAACATCATTAATCGTTCAAAAGAACCTAGTGATTCACATTATAATATTATTTTTGATTTGGTAATTCCTGAAGACCGCCCATTAGTTGAAGAGCTACTGGATACAATGAGTCCGGAAACAGACACATATGAAAATATTATCCGAATAAAAACACCGGGAGGACACATTAAATACTTGGATACTTATCTTTACTCCAAATTTGATGAAAATGGTGAAGAGGTCAGTCATTATGGATTGTTTAAGGACATCAGTGTTGATACACACAAACACATGACACGACCTGTTGACTTCATGTTAAACGGATTCAAGCATAATTCAAAATTATCACTTCTTGTAGAACCATTAAGTAAAAGATACGAATTCAGCGAAGGATTTTACAAGATGATTGAAATCCCTAAAGGAGAATATGTTCACAGCAAAGACATCATAAACAATATTGCTGAAGAAGATGTTAAAGAAGAGCTTTATAAATTAATAAATGGCGAAGTCGAAGAAGTGAACCGCGTGTTTTCTTATAAAGTGCATGGCGATGAAAACAACCAAAAGATATGCGAATTATTTATTGAAAGGTTTAAATACGGAAATAAAAATCACAGCATTGGATTTTTAACAGACATTACGTATGCACGTCAAAAGCAAAAGGAATTAATCGAATCTAATGCAACCAAAAATATTCTTATTAAGGAAGTTCACCACAGAGTCAAAAATAACTTGCAGGTGTTAAGCAGTTTCCTAAACCTTGAGCGAAGAGCATACGGAAACAATCCGAACAGGATTCTAGACAATATGCAAGCAAGATTATCATCACTTGCACTGCTTCATGAAAAGACATATAATACCGAAGATTTCATCAACATAAACCTCGAGGATTACATGACTGATCAGGACTCTACACTACATTCCCTATTTAGAGCAAAAGACATCAACTTCACATCAGAAGTTGACCCTGAAATCCATTTATCAATGGACATAATCACACCATTGCTATTGATAGTTGATGAGCTCACAATGAATGCAATAAAACATGCATTTCCAAATCCAGACATGCCAAATAAAATCATATCTAAAAAAATTAGATTCATTGACGAACACGTATGTGAATTGATACTAAAAGACAATGGAGTGGGACTTGAAACCCCCGAATCTTTAATAAATCATAATTTAGGATGGGAAATAATAAACAGTTTAACCAAACAGATTAACGGAAAAATTGAAATTTTAGAATGTGATTCCGGAACCGGATTTAGAATAATATTCCCTGTGAATTTAGAATACACTCTTGAAGAATACCTTGAAAAAGAGGAGTGGGAATAAATGAGACTTGAAAAAACATATAGACAATTAGAAAATCTGGAAGAAGTCCATATTTACGACATTACTGAAAGTGAATTATTTACACCCGCCCCTCAAGAATTTGAAATATCCAACACTCCCTTCGAAAAAACATTGGACTCCCTTTCAAATGATATCGATATTTTTATACCATATGATGACGGTAAGGATTTTATTATTCACAGATTAGGTTTAGGTGCATTAATGAGAGGGGAAATAACTCAAAATGATGTTGCCGGACGATTGCTAAGCAAAACATCCCCCGGTTTTTATAAAGTTTTATCAGAACCTTTAAAAGAGGTTTATGAAACTCATAAAACAAAGAAAATGATATTCTACTATCATTTCCACGAAAAATTAGCCAGATTTTCAAATGTTAAAATTATTTATGATATGGATAAAATTATTTTAATTTCTGACCATCGGGACAATGAAGAAACAAAACTGCATGTTCCTGATGAAAACAGTGATGAAAAAGCTAATTTGATTGAGTATTTCTCTCAAACTGGAAGTTACTATAAAATCAATGACAGATATACCTGGACTCAAGGAATATACAATATCCTTAATCGTACACGTGAAGAAAATGATGAATATTACAATATTGTTTTTGACTTAGTTATCCCTGAAGATAAACCTTTAGTCGAAAAAATGTTAAAGGAAATGGATGGAGGAAAAACAACATATGAAACCATCATCAGAATTATGACTGAAGACGGTTCATTAAAATATGTTGAAGTAAACCTTTACTCTAAATTCGACAAGGAAGGAAATTTATTAAACAGATATGGATTGATGAAAGATGTTAGTGCTGATTCCAGTAGAAAAATGACAAGGCCTATCGATTTCTTACTTAAAGGATTCAATGGCAGTGCAAAATTAGCATTGCTCATTGACCCATTAAATGCTAAACACTATGAATTTTCCGAAGGGTATTATCGTTTAATAGAAGTTGACAGGGAAGATTACTTCCATAGTCGTGAAGTAATTACAAATATTGTTGAGGAACCCGTTCAATGTAAAATCAAAGAAATCATAGACGGGAAAATTGATGTAGTTCAAGAAACTTTCACATACAACGTTCATGGTGATGAAAATAACCAAAAGATTGCTGAAATATATCTTGAACGCTTTGAATTCGGTCAGAATTCACACAGTATCGGATTTATAACAGACATTACTGAAGAACATCTTAAACAACAAGAGTTAATTGAAGCAAATGAGCGCCAATCCATATTGATTAAAGAAGTTCACCATAGAGTTAAAAACAACTTGCAAGTACTCAACAGTTTCTTAAACTTAGAAAAAAGAGCTTATAAAGATAAACCTAATATAATTATTGACCATATGCAGTCCAGATTATCATCCCTAGCAATTCTACACGAAAAGACCTACAATACAACTGACTTTAAAAACATTAACCTGAAAGAGTATATCATTGACCAGGACAGTCAGTTAAGAGGTTTAATTGGTTTAAGAGATGGTATAGAATTCAGATCAGAAGTTGATGAAGGCATTAACTTAACCATTGAGGTCATTACACCATTGCTGCTGGTTATTGATGAATTAACTATGAATGCAATTAAACATGCATTCCCAGATAAAACCGAACCTAACAAAGTAATCTACAAGAAGATTACTAAATTGGATGATGAAACAGGTCAATTAATCCTTAAAGACAATGGTGTAGGTATAGACAACCCATCAAAGATTACCAAAAATCTAGGTTGTGAAATTATTAAAAATCTAACAAAACAGCTCAATGGAAAAATTGAATTATATCAACATGAAAATGGAACCGGATATAAACTGGTATTTCCGTTAGACATGGAACATACCATTGAAGGATAATCGTTTTAAAAATAATGAAGAGGTTAAAATTTAAATAAAATAAGAAATAAAAGTGCAATATTATAAAAGGGAGTTTTAAAATGAATGAAAGAATATTAATTGTAGAAGACGAAGCTATTACAGCATTGGATCTGAAATACAGTTTAGAAGAATTAGGTTATGAAATTGTCGATACGGTAGACACAGGACAAGACGCAATTGACACCGCTGCAGAAACAGTGCCTGATGTTGTATTAATGGACATTAAATTAAAAGGAGATATGGAAGGTATTGAAGCTGCAGAAGTTATTTCAGAGTTAAGAATACCAATCATTTACTTGACAGCAAACACCGACATAGATACATTTGAAAAAACCAATGTAAAAGGATCATACGGATTTGTATCAAAACCGTATGATATTCAAAAATTAGATAAAACCTTAAAAATCACAATAAACAGAGCAAAACTTGAAGAAAAGAAAATTAATGAAGCAAGCGGTTTTACAGAATAACGATTGAATATGACTGAGTATCAATTAATTGATGGGAAGCCCAAAATATTCGCCATAAGTTCTAATAAAGACTTAATAAATGAAATTCAAGAATATGTTGAAAACTACAACTATGATTTTGTAGGTTCTTCAACAAATAAAGAGGATCTATTTAGAAAGCTAGATGAACTATCTGTAAATTTAATATTTTTAGATTCAGATATAGAAAATATGGATTTAATTGATTTAAGTAACGATTTAGAACTTTTTAATGTGCCAATAATAATTATCGTTGGAGATTTCTATAACGAAACTGTTGATAATTTATTAATGAGTAATCCTTATGGATATTTACTAGCTCCACTAGACGAAGATGAACTTCAAAGAGCTATGGCTGTTGCTTTAAGAAAACATGAACAGAATATTCAAAATGTTAAAGAAGCAGAATCAAAAGTAAAAGAAAAAAGTGTGGAACTTCTGATTGAAAAATCTGATTCCAGCTTGCTTTTAATTTTATGTGTTTCTTTAATTATTATCGCAGTTCTGTCAAGAAATGCAACTTGGCTTCAGTGGGTGCTTTTAATTCCAACTGCAGCTATGCTTATCAATACCGTGTTCAGTCTAAAAAAACAAAAAAAAGTAGTACCTTATGAAACTCTCCCATTTGTAAGCATTTTTATTCCTGCACACAATGAAGAAAACACTATTGAACAAACCGTTAGAAGTGTCTGCGGACTTGACTACCATAACGAAGAAGATGAACCGCTCTATGAATTAATAGTTGTTAATGACGGTTCGACAGATAATACTGGAGAAATCTTAGCGAACTTGAAAAAAGAATTACCGCAAATTAAGATAGTTACAAGACACCCTCCAAGATCTGGAAAAGGGAAAGGTTTTGTTTTAAATGATGCATTGACACTATCGCGAGGAGAAATAATAGGAGTTTTCGATGCAGATACACAAATTAAACCGGAATACCTAAAAACTACAGTAAATTATTTAAATGAAGATATTGACGGCGTACAAACAAGAGTTAAAATGTTTAATAAAAATGAAAACTTTTTAGCTCGTATGCAACATGTAGAATTTTCAACATTTGGAAATACATTGATTGCTAAAGACAACCTTGACTACACAGGATTTTTAGGAGGAAATGGTCAATTCGTTAAAAAACAGGCCATCATTGATTGCGGACGGTGGGACGGTTTTGCTGTAACCGAAGATTTAAACCTAGCTATTAAGATTATTTTAAATGGCGGAAAAATAAGATACTGCGGTAATGTTGCAGTATACCAAGAAGCAGTAACAAATTGGAAAGCATTCTTTAGACAAAGGACCCGATGGGCAATCGGTAACTTTGAAACATTATTTATTTATCTTCCCGAAATTTTAAGATCAAAAATTTCTATTAGAAAAAAGTTCAATGTGATTGAACACGTCTCATTTTACAGTTTTAACTTATTAATATTCTTTGGATTTATAGTTACCATTCTTAATGCCATATCCTGGTTCTTCTTCCATAATGTTACTTTAATTAGAATGGAAGCCCCGTTTTTTGTTGGAATACTATCCGCCGTTGCATTTTTCCCAGGAATGATTTTTGCTCTTTTAAGAGACAAATTAAAACCTGCTGAATTCATTAAAGATTTAGTGAAATATTATATTTATTGTTTCCATTTAATCCCATTGTTTTTCATTACTATGTACACTATGATGACTAGAAAAGAAAGAAAATGGGTTAAAACAGTACATAAAGGTAGTGAAACAAAATGAGACGACAAAACATTTTTAGAACTTTTATTATCATAGTATTTATCATATTCATTGCAGTAAACATTAATGGAATCAACAGTTTTTTAAGTGTTAACACAGACAAAACAATCGACTTTGGCCATAGTACTGCAGTTGTTCCTCAGGCATGGAATACAAGTGACGAAATTAATATGACCAGTATGGCTAAAACTCCTGAGGCAATCTCAAATGGATATGTTGTCATTGACCACTGGGATGATTGGCCCGAAGACAGTATTACTTCCGTTTCGGAAGATATGTTTAAATCTATGGAAAATGGAGATTATAAAGTTTTAAAAAATGATAATTCAACCTTAAGCGGAATACCTGTTTCAAAACAATATTTCTCAAACCCTTCCAGAGATAATGATACTGTTTGGAATCATATTGGAGTGAATTATGTATTCCCTAAAGAGGATACCAACTACACAATCCAAGTTCATTACTTCACTAGTCAGGATTACAATAACACCACATTCATTAAAGAAGTGGATGACCGTATTGAAGATGACATGAGCAATATTCACAACAAAGATTACAATGGATTTGTTTCTAGCGTGTGGTCAATCTATGATTATATCGTAGGTCACATCCCACATTAACTATCATTAGATTAAAATAATGATTGATAATTTTAATAGATATTGAAAAAAAAGATAATATAAATATCTATTAAAGTAATTTTTTTAAAAAGTTCAATTAAAATAAAATAAAATTATTTTTTAGGATACATCAATGGATGATTTTCACACATTGGATCCTTAATAATGTTTCTTTTCAAATGATATTTTAAAAAGTAAAGCATCCACTGATTAGATAATTCCCTAAGTGATGAATCATCCAATTTTTCATAATTAGTGAAGAAATCCATCTGGTTTCCACCAACAACAATGGCTATTTCTTTTGTTTCAACTAACATGAAAAAGTCATTTCGAATATTATGAATATCAAAGTCCTCAACTACTGAAATAGTTTTTTCTTTTTTATAATTATAGAAAAATGTATTGAGATACTCGAAATCAACAAATTTAATATCTTCCACATCAAATAAAACTTCTTCACTTAATATCTGATTTTTAAAGTCATATTTAGCTAAAAAGTCAATATCCCAGATATTGTTATAAAATGCAGTGATAAATGAATCAACAGCAAAACGAACAGTTAATGAGAAAGTTTCACTATCCTTAGGAACACCAAGTTCAACATCCTGAAATTCAATATATATTGAGTCTTGAGCGATTTCTATTGAAGTCCATTTTCCTGAGTTGATAATTACATCACGAATTAATTTTAGTGATCGAATATTCATTTTAACTCCCCATTATTTATAAAAACATCATATGCTCCTTCAATTTCATATTCGTTTCCATAATCAAAAGATTTATCCCACTTAAAAGGATTTATTTCAATTTGATTGTTGATTGTTCCATCCCATATGAGATAAAAACCTGCGGATTTTAAAGCGTCCGCAACGATTTCACCAATTTTTAATGCTTTATCTTCATCATTTTCAAAATCCCCAAAGGTGATTTTTAATTTTTCTTCTTCAATTGCTTCTTCAATATCTTCAAAAGAATAAAAGCAAAATCCGTCAGGATGGAAATTATTGTTTATAAGATGAACATTAAGTTCAAAAGCATCACTTACACCTTCTTCGATATCATAACCACAATTATGAATAGCCACAATACCTTTGCTATCTAATGCTTTAAAAGCTTCTTCAAGTTTATTAAAATTGATATTTTTGAAATTGTTTAAAGAAATATTAAACTTAGAAAAATCAACATCCTCTTCGATAAATTGATCTTCTAAGATTTCTTCAATTTCATCAACATCAAAAAATCCAGATTTAGTAAGCAATTCAATTAAATAATTTATCTCATCAACTAAATCCTGATTCATAATACCACTAATCTTCTTCTAAAAGCATTTGTATATGAGTAACATTTCCTCTTTCAGTGAAACCTACAATAATCCTGCTTTCACCAATTTTTGCAACAGCAAAATCATCATGTGCTTTAAAACCATATCCTTTGAGTTTGGTGTAGGATTCGAATGCAATTTTATGATACACCTTAAAATTCTTTTGGAAAG
This sequence comes from uncultured Methanobrevibacter sp., assembly GCA_964596915.1. Classification (GTDB taxonomy): domain Archaea; phylum Methanobacteriota; class Methanobacteria; order Methanobacteriales; family Methanobacteriaceae; genus Methanocatella. The sequence goes on along the minus strand of CAZQWN010000077.1, from coordinate 1,904 downwards.
TTGCAAAGGTGTTTCTGAATTTTTCAACAGAGTTGTTCTCTTTTACTAAATCAGATTCAATAGCAACAAAAATATCCAAACCGTCTTCAGAAAATGCATAATAACCGTCTAAATTTAAAACAGAAATTGCAGTCATTGCCAAAGCATGACATGCATTGAAATCAGCATTGATTACCGGAGAGTTAAATTCCGGAATTGCAAATTCATCACCGATAGCTTTCATCTGGCGTGCAGATTGGATTAAAGCATCATCAAATCCAATTGATTCATTATCCCAAGCCCATGACCATTGATGCAACTCTTCTGCAAAGAAACCTAAAATTTGAACTGGCAATTCAATTTCATCAAAAGAAATAATTCCCTTTTCAATATCCAAATCGCCAATTTTATCACCAATCAAATCTGATAAATTTTCCTGTTTATCTAAAGCTAAAGCGCCATATTTAGATAAAACGACTTTAAAAGAATCTCCATCTTCAATTTGTATTGGTTTTTCAAATTTCGCTTTCAAATTAAACACCTAAAAATCTAATTTTGAAATTCTAGCCATTGCTTCTTTAGTATTTTCTAATGTATTGAATGCGGTAAGTCTTAAATATCCTTCTCCACTTGGACCAAATCCTGAACCTGGAGTTCCAATAACGTTTGCTTCATTTAATAATAAATCAAAGAACGCCCATGAGTCCATATCCTTTGGAGTTTTTACCCAAATGTAAGGTGAACTGATACCGCCATAAACTTCAAGACCAATGTCAGTTAAGCTTTCTCTGATGATTTTTGCATTTTCCATGTAATAATCAATCACTTCAGCAATTTGTTTTTGACCTTCTTGTGAATATGTTGCCTCAGCGGCTCTTTGTACAGGATAAGAAACTCCGTTGAATTTTGTGGTTTGTCTTCTGTTCCACAATGGATTGATTTCCACTTCATTTCCTTCACTGTCATAACCTTTTAATTCTTTAGGCACAACTGTGTATGCACAACGAGTTCCAGTAAATCCTGCAGTTTTTGAAAAACTTTTGAATTCTATTGCAACATCCTTTGCACCTTCAATTTCATAGATACTATGAGGAACATTATCTTCATTAATGAATGCTTCATAAGCAGCATCAAATAAAATTATTGCGTTGTTTTCCTTCGCCCAATCGACAAATACTTTCAATTGATCTTTGGTTAATGTAGTGCCTGTAGGGTTGTTTGGATAACATAAGTAAATGATATCAACAGGTTCTGATGGAAGTTCTGGAACAAATCCATTTTCAGTGTTGCATTTGAGATATGTTAAACCTTCATACATACCATCATCACCCATTTCACCTGTTCTTCCAGCCATTACATTAGTGTCTACATATACAGTATAAACTGGGTCTGTAACTGCAATTTTATTGCCGATACCAAATATCTCTTGGATGTTACCAGTATCACATTTAGCTCCATCACTGATGAAAACTTCAGAAGCGTCAAGAGAAATTCCGTATTTGTTGTAATCATTTTTAATAATAGCTTCAGCTAAAAATCCATAACCTTGCTCTGGACCATATCCCATGAAAGTGTCTGCATTGCCCATTTCATCAACGGCATTTTTAAATGCATCAACAACAGCTGGAACTAATGGTTTAGTTACATCCCCAATACCCATCTTTATTATATCAGCATCAGGATTTGCTTTTGTAAATTCTGCTTCTCTTCTTGCAACTTCAACAAAAAGATAACTACTTTTCAATTTAAGATAGTTTTCATTGATTTTAACAACCATAATTATTCCTCACAAATATTAATCTAATTTATATTTGATTTTCGCAATATATAAATGAATGTATCTAAAAAAAGTATTTTTTAATAATATTGAATAATAACCACCTAAAAATAAACAAGAGGTAAAATACTTAAAACTCTCATTTTTT
>CAZQWN010000076.1:0-10302 GCA_964596915.1 uncultured Methanobrevibacter sp. | reverse complement strand
AATGTTACTGCTAGGTCTAATGCAACTAAAGATGTTAACAGTTCTTCTAACGTTAGAGTATACAGTCCTAACATGACTGTTCAGAAATTAACTCTTAATACCACTGTAATGGTTGATGAGAAAGTTATTTTCACCATTGTTGTTACCAACACAGGTGATTGTGATTTAGGAAATATCACTGTTGTTGAGGAATTCCCTGAAGGATTGTCTTACAGCTCATTCAATGGTGCTGGATGGACTAAGGTTGGTGATTATGAATTTAACTACACTTCAGTTTTAGCTCCTTGCAATTCCATCAGTTTCAATATTACTTTTGATGCTAGGGAAGGTGGTCACTGGATTAATGCTGTTGTTGCTAAATCCAATGCAACCGAGGACAAAGTTGCTGAAAATTCAACTTTAGTTTCAGGTCCGGGTATGGAAATCTTCAAATGGGCTTTAAACAAGACTGTTTATCTTGGAAATGACACTTATTTCATAATCATTGTTGAAAACACAGGTAACTGTGACTTGCATGATATTGCAGTCATTGAAATATTCAATTCATCTGAATTGAATTATGCTGGTCACAACAAACAGAATTTATGGATTAAGGAAGGTAATGTTTTCAGATACAATGCTACTTTGGCTGTTAATGAAAATGCTAACTTTACTGTCTGGTTTAAGACTTTAACAAAAGGTAACATTACAAATACTGTCAATGCAACTTCCAGAGAGGCTGAAAACATAACTGTTGAAAACAGTACCTATGTTTTAAAACCTGACATGGCTGTTGAGAAATTATCCCTGAATAAAACAGTGCTTGTCGGCGATAACGTTTCATTTGTGATCGTCATCACCAACACCGGAGACTGTCCTTTAGGAAATGTAACTGTTAGTGAAATATTCAATTCAAATGAATTGGATTTCAAAGATTACACCAACAAGGATTTCTGGTCTAGAATTGGCAATGATTTCACTTATAAAAATGATTTGGATGTTAATGAAAGTGTTAACTTCACAGTAATATTCACTGCAATGGTCAATGGTAACTTAACCAATACCGTTAACGTTACATCTAACTTAACCGAAAACAGAACTGCAAACAACAATACCACTGTTTTAAGACCTGACATTACTGTTAAAAAGGTTACTTTGGACAGTGTTGTGCTTGTTAATGGCACTGTCAGATTCATGATTGTTTTAACCAACACAGGTGAATGTGACCTGCACAATGTCAAAGTTAGTGAAATATTCGATTCAACTGAATTGAAATTCTCTAAACTGATTGATGAGGGCGGAAAATGGTCTCAAAGCGGTGATTATGAATTCAGTTACGGAGGCTATTTAACAGCCAATGAAAGTACCAATTTCACCGTTGAATTCATTGCATTGACTAACGGCAATTTAACCAACACAGTTAATGTCACTTCTGATGAAACTGAAAATAAAACTGCTAACAACACTACAAAAGTCCATGGTCCTGACTTTAAAGTTCAAAAAATCGCATTGAATAAAACCGCATTTGTCGGTGAAGACATCACATTCATGATTGCTGTAACCAACATTGGTGACTGCGATTTGGGAGATATCAGAGTAAAAGAATTCTTCGATTCAACTCAATTAAGATTCAAGGATTACTCAGATAAAAGCAAATGGACAAATGAAAGTGGAATATTCAGATATAATGGAATCCTGGCTCAAAACGAGAATGCAACTTTAATTGTAGTATTTGAAGCATTGGTGAACGGCACATTGGAAAACACAGTTAAAGCATCATCCAATCTGACTGCAAATAAAACTGCTTTAAACAGTACCAGGGTATATAAACCTGACATTGCGGTAGAAAAACTTTCATTAAATAAAACAGTCTATATTGGAGATGACGCCAGATTTACAGTCGTTGTTACCAACACCGGAGACTGCAACTTAACCGATATCAGGGTATCTGAATTGTACAATTCATCCGAATTGGATTCAATCACTTTAATCAGCGGTGAAAAGTGGACTCAAACAGGAAATGTTTTCACATACGAAGGCATTTTAGCTTCCGGTTCAAGCACTAACTTCACTGTCAGCTTCACTACCAAATCCATTGGTAATGTCGTAAACACAGTAAACGTTACATCTGCTGAAATCGGAAATAAAACAGCAAACAACAATACATTAGTGCTGAACACATTTTGTGACGTTGAAGTTACAAAAAATGTAAATGCAACAAGTATTTTTGTCAACGATACAGTTTTATGGACTATCACTGTTGTAAACAATGGTCCTCACACTGCTAAACATGTGATTGTCAATGATACCTTACCTGAAGGCGTTGCAGTTGTCGGTACCATCTCCAATGATGGTGAGCAAAACGGCAAATCCATTATTTGGAAACTTGGTGATTTGGAAGTAAACAGTCCTGTCAGGCTCACATTTGCTACAAAAGTGACTCGTGAGAAAAACATTACAAACATTGTTGTGGTTAATAGTACTACTCCTGATTCTAACAGATCCAATAACAAGGCAAATAACACAACCTACGCAAACCCAATTTGTGATTTAGTTATTGCAAAAGAGGTAAATGCTACCGGTATTAATGTAAATGATACTGTTTTATGGACTATTACTGTTGTAAACAATGGTCCAAGCACTGCTAAAGGCGTAGTTGTCAATGATACATTGCCTGATGGTGTTATTGTTGTTGGAACAATCTCTAATGACGGCCATCAAAATGGCAGAACTGTCATTTGGGAAATTGGTGATTTGGAAGTGGACAATTCTGTTGTCCTCACATTCTCTACAAAAGTGATTGCAGAAAGAAACATTACAAATGTTGTCGCTGTAAACACTACCACACCAGACTCCAACAGGTCAAATAACAAGGCAAATAACACTACTTATGCAAATCCGATTTGTGATTTGGCAATTACAAAATATGTGAATGCTACTGAAGTATTTGTTAATGATACTGTTAAATGGACAATAACTGTTGTAAATAACGGTCCTGGCACTGCTCGTAATGTAGTTGTTAACGATACAATTCCGAGCGGTCTTGAGTTTATAGCTCCTGAAAACTGCACTTTCGATGGAAAATATTTGATTTGGAATATTGGTGCATTGAAAGCAAATGAAAATGTAACTTTAGAATTGATAACTAAAGTTGCACGTGAAGGAAATATAACCAATATCGTTGCTGTAAACAGTACAACTCCTGATTCAGATGAATCAAACAACAAGGCTAACAATACAACTTATGCAAAAGCAATTTGTGATTTAGAAATTGTCAAACTTGTGAATGCAACATGTGTCTATGTAAATGATATGGTCGAATGGACTATAATTGTATTAAATAGAGGTCCCTCATCCGCTATGAGTGTTTCTGTTAATGATACTCTACCAAACGGTTTAGAAATTATTTCAGCAACATCATCTGTGGGTGAATTTGATAATGAAACCAGGGTTTGGGAGATTGGTAAATTAGATATTAATAAACCTGTTTCCCTTATTCTGGTTACAAAAATTTTATCTGATAGTACTTTTACTAATATAGTTACTGTAAATTCAACCACTCCGGATTCAAACGAATCCAACAATCATGCGCAAAACACAACCGTTGCAAATCCAATTTGCGATTTGGAAATTACAAAATTTGTAAATGCATCAAATGTAAACGTTAGTGATGTTGTTAAATGGACTATTACTGTTGTAAACAACGGTCCAAGCACTGCAAAAGATGTTGTTGTTAATGACACATTACCTGACGGTGTAAAAGTATTGGAAGTTCCTGAAGGATGTATGCAAAGAGGAAATACTCTGATTTGGAACATCGGAAGTTTGGAAGCAAACATTCCTGTTTCAATTAGCATATTGACTCAAATCATGACTGAAGGAGAAAAAACCAATATCGTTGCTGTAAACAGTACAACTCCAGATTCAAACGAATCAAACAATCATGGACAAAACACAACTGTAGCTGAAGCAATTTGTGATTTAACAATTACAAAATCCGTAAACGCATCTGAAGTTTACTTAAATGACCTTGTTGAATGGACTATTACTGTTAAAAATAACGGTCCTAGTGCCGCTTGTGGTGTTGAGGTTGCTGAAAGTTTACCTGATGGTGTTAAATTGATCAGTTCTAAAGCATCTGTCGGCAGTTATCTGAACGGTGTTTGGAGTGTGGGTGATTTGGCTAATGGTTCTTGTGAAACTTTGGTTTTAGTAACCCAGGTCTTGAAGGAAGGTCAAATTGACAATGTTGTCACAGTAACATCTTCTACTCCGGATACCAACATGTCAAACAACAATGCAAATAACACTACTGATGTAAAACCTGTCTGTGACGTTGAAGTCATTAAACTCGTGAACGCATCTGAAGTTTACTTAAATGACCTTGTTGAATGGACTATTACTGTTAAAAATAACGGTCCTAGTGCCGCTTGTGGTGTTGAGGTTGCTGAAAGTTTACCTGATGGTGTTAAATTGATCAGTTCTAAAGCATCTGTCGGCAGTTATCTGAACGGTGTTTGGAGTGTGGGTGATTTGGCTAATGGTTCTTGTGAAACTTTGGTTTTAGTAACCCAGGTCTTGAAGGAAGGTCAAATTGACAATGTTGTCACAGTAACATCTTCTACTCCGGATACCAACATGTCAAACAACAATGCAAATAACACTACTGATGTAAAACCTGTCTGTGACGTTGAAGTTACAAAATCAGTAAATGCATCAAACATAAACGTATTGGATACTGTGGAATGGACAATCACTGTTAAAAATAACGGTCCTAGCACTGCCCATGATGTTATAGTTGTTGAGATTTTGCCTGATGGTGTTAAACTCATTGGCTTTAAAACATCTGTCGGCAGTTACATGGATGGTGTATGGATAGTTGGAGATTTAACCGCTTCATCTTCACAAACTTTGGTATTGATTACACAAGTTGTAAAAGATGGAAAAATAACAAATGCCGTTAATGTTATTTCCACAACTCCAGATAAAAACACAAACAACAATAAAGCTAACAATACAACCGAAGCTTCACCAGTTTGTGATTTGGAAATCATCAAATTGGCAAGCTCTAAAAAGGCATATGTCGGTGAAGTGTTGACATGGACTATTGTTGTTGTAAACCACGGTCCAAGCTCTGCAAAAGATGTTAAAGTTCTCGAAAACATTCCGGGTTCTTTACAATTTGTAAGCTACACTGCTAGTGAAGGTACATATGATAAAAACAGCCAAATTTGGACAATTGGTGAATTGAATAAAGCTTCAACTGCTACACTTAGCATCGTAACAAAAGTCTTGAGCGTTGGAAACATTACAAATCCTGTTGAAGTTACAACTTCAACTCCGGACAATGATTCTTCCAACAACAGGGCCAACGACACTGCTGAAGCATTTGAAATCTGTGATTTGGAAGTTACTGTATCATCAGATAAAAAGGTTTACCATGTCGGAGATAAAATGCACTGGATTATTGAAGTGGTCAATTACGGTCCTTCAACCGCAGGAGATGTGGTTGTAAGTGACGTATTGCCGTTTGGTGTTAAATTCATTAGCTATTCCGCTTCCAAAGGTTCTTATGCACATACAACTGGTGAATGGAAAATTGGCGATCTTAAATCCGGTGAAAAAGTTGTCATTGACATTTTATGTGAAGTGATGAGGGAAGGATTTATTATCAATAAGGCCAATGTAACAACCTCTACAAACGAGTCTGATTTAACAAACAATGATGATGATGCTGAAATAGAGGTTATTGGTAACGATACTCCTGTTGAACCGGATGTGCCAACTCCTGAACCGGAAAAACCTACTCCGGAACCTCCGGTGGAATTTGCAATGAGAAGCACAGGTAATCCTATGGTTTATCTTATAATTGCAATCTTTGCAATATTTGGTTGTTTTTGGGCAAACAGAAAAGAATAATATTAAAATAAAGATTTAACTGGATTAATTTCCGGTTATCTTTTTCTTTTTTATTTTTTTACAGGGACAATTTTTTACGTGTTATCTATTTTTGTTATTTGTATTTAAATCTTAAAATTGATTTAACTTCATAAAATTGTTTTCATTTGAAACTGCTTATTATTTATACTACTTTCTACATAAACATAATTATATAATTTTATATTCGTATATAAATATTGTTTTGGAGTTATAATATTGTTTGGAGTTATTTAGAAAGTTTTTTATAGTATTTGAGATAAATTATATTTTGTTTAGTTTAATCAAGGCTTAACAGGTGGTTTAAATGAATATGAATTTGACATTTGAAGAAAAATTCAATGCTCTAGGTGAGTATTATAACATTGAAACTCCAGAAGAAATTAGTCAAATGATTAAAAACAATGAGAATCTTTTCATTTTGCTGGATGAAATCAAACCATATCTTGAGGAGTCATTTTACGATGCCAGATATAATCTGAGGATTAATTTTGAACCTGAATATGATTTTCAAATCATTATTCTACGTTTAGATGTCTCTCAGGAAAGATTTCACAATGGCATTGGAGATGAAATTCGTTCATTAGAGTTTAAAATTTGGGATTTAGAAAAAAGGCTAAATCTATTGCGAGAATTATTGATAATGCCGGGGTTATTGAATGTTTGATTTTAGGAAATTTGCGGATGTAGCAGATAATCTGTCTTACAAAGCGGTGATGAGTATAACCGATCTGCAATTAGCAGATATTACTATTCAATTTTTTGCTGTGCCAGATTATATCTGATTTTTGTTATGAATGAGGATGAATTTTTGAAAAATAATAATATTCACAGCAGAGTGTGTAATAGATTAATGCAATTCAATGATTTAACAGAACATGCTTTGGGCAAAATTCTTGACAAACTCCGTGAAAATAGAAACCTTGCTGATTATGACCGGTCCGATGAAAATTCATCTTTTTTTAAACAAAATGTCGAATATATACGAAATGAATCCAAAGCGGGACTTCAGCAAATAGAATCACTTAGAAACTCACCACCGTTTAGGGTATAATTTTTTTTAATCGTTGGATTTTCACAGTTTTAAATTAAAACTGCTTTAACTTCATAAAATTGTTATAGTCTGAAACTTTCTATTTTTTTCTCAAAAAAACAAAAACTTTATATATGATGTAAATCTTAAATAATTATGCAAATTAAATTTTAGATATAAGTTAACCACACCATTATATCGAAGTAATACGAATTTATACGAACTTTCATTAAAGGGAGTTGATAATAATGCCACAAGTAAAAATAACTACTGCATGGAGCGTAGTAGCAATTTAATCTCATATAGTTGCTTGGAACATCAAACTTAAAATCATTTTCACCTCTAAGCAACTATTTAATTTAATAAGTAGCTGTTTTAATATACATATTATTCATATTACGCCTATCCCAAAAACAGCTACTTAATCATTATTATGGAATTTATATGCTGTGGACTGTTGTTTTAGTAATAAACTGCAGTGAAATTAAAATCATCATCATTTAGAGGAAAAAATATGGAAATTAGAAGAGAAAACAATATCAATGTGAGAAAAACCGTTAAAAAAGCTATAAACAACCATCCTGAGTTTCATTTCTTTGTAGATGAACTTTCAGCTAACAATTGCATGCCCACATATGCAGGCATGGCAGATGAAAAATACACTTACGACGAAATGAATGAAGGATTTTTCGATTTCATCGAGAGAAAAATCCATGAAAACGGAGTGTATTTAAGAATTTGTTATCTTACTGGAGAAGTGGCTGAATCAGAGGCAATCTTTGTAATAGAACTGCCCGACAGGACAACCACATTTAAAACCAATGAATTTGATGATGTTGTCGTTGTTGAAATGGCAGACTATGGGATAAAAATCACTCCAGATGAGATAATTCTTGGAGCCACAATCGACGGAGGATGCGGCCAGACACCATACTTTGCCCAGTTCGGTTCCACAAACTGTAATGAAACGTTCATGGCGCTGGAAAATCCGCTGAACAAGTTCATAATCACATTGATTGGAGAGTTTCTTGATTCAATTTAATTTCACTCATTTACATTCACATGGAGGTGATAAAATTCATTTTTAAATGTTAAATTTTATTGCTGTTGATTTTTTAGAGATTGTGAGGTTTAAATGAGTTTTACTAAATTTGAAGAAGATATATTGGAATTTCTTACAAAAGATACATTGGAAGCTATTGATTGGGGAGTCCTCGATTTGGGACACATCAAGGATATGGAATTAAAGAGCGTTTTGATGCGCATTGAAAGGTCATTGACACTGGAGCTTATGGACAACTACACAAACAATGACACCGGAATATTCAGGGTCAGCTACTGTAATGGCGTGTGGTGCTATGATGAACATGGCTTTAGGGTAAAGGCCAAGAGTTTAGATGAACTCAAACGGATAATCGAAGGTAAAAATAGAATCTGGTATGTATTTGATGAATATTCACTAAGGAGGTAAAAGTGTTCAACTTAAAGGAAACAGTAAAATTTGCAGGTCTGATAGGATATTTGGTAGTATGTATAATCTTTGGAAACATGTTGATTTAGGGATGTGATAATTTGCGTGAATGCGTTAACTGCGGAAAAAAGATGAGAGACAACTTCGAATACTGTAGAATTTGCGGTACAGAACTTGAAGGCGGAGTGCCGGGGGATTACTCAACAGACATGTTGAATGTCTTCACACACGGTGACGGATATATGTACCTTTTCAGTGAAAATGGCCATCAGATTGTCCTGAAGGCGGATTCACTGGATGAGCTGGCATGCAAGGTCAAAGAGGCAAAATATCCTTGGGAGTTCAGAAAGTTTAAAGACAGCAAAAAACCTCGCAATGATGAAACTTCTCAGATGTCTGATTCAGATTTCCTGAAGCCAAGCAGACAGAATGGATTTGATGAAATTCCATCTGCTTCACCAAGCCATCCTGAATCTGAAGTTGAACCTGTAGAGAACAAATCAGATGATGAATCTGAATTTCAAAGTGGGAAGGATTATGTGGAAAATATCGAAGATGTGAGCTTTGGAAAAATATTGGACCGAAATATCACAGGTTGTGTTCCAACGCTTTGGGGTCCTGATAATAGTGCAAGAGCAGTTAAATTAAGACAAAACATGTTTAGATAATATTGACATCCATTTGACCGCAAGTTTTTTTGTTCATTTTGTCAACTCCTATACCTTTATTTTTTTCTTGCGGTTGAATGGTAATGATTTTAGATACCATGACAAAGGAAGGTATTTGGATATTTGAAGACAGTGAAGAGTTCATGAAAGTATTAAAAAAGCTTCAAAATGAATATTTAGAAAATAAAAAGGATTAATCATAATCTTTTTATCTTATTTTTTTCATATATATCAACAATGAATTTGCTAAACATTCCTGAAAATCGTGTCATATCAAAAGAATCAGATAAAATCAGATATGATTTCAATTTGACTATTTTTACATGTGAAAATCAAGTGAAATTTTCTTCTGGTGATTTGGCCACTTCATGGTTGGGTCCGGATGACAGGTTCATTAATAGGATTCGCTTTGAAAACCTCAATCCATGTTTTTTAGAAATGCATGTTCTAAAGGAAATTGAAATTAAAAACATTTTAAACGATGCAATAGCTTTTTTGGGCAATGAAAATTATGCAAGGGCAATTTCACTTTTTGATGAGGTTCTCTATTATGATCCAGAATATGGTGAAGCACTTTTTTTCAAATCAAAGACTTTCTTCAAGCAGGGTCATTTTGTAAAGTCATTAAGGCATTACAAAAGAGCAATCAAAGCGGATGGCAGCCTCAAGGATGTTGAATATCATAATCTGCTTTTGAAAAAGTCCTCTGAAGAGAGGGACAATTTTCCTAAAATCAAAAGAAACATCTATGCAGGTGACGAGTATTTCTCAAAGGGAGACTTTGAAATGGCATTGGAGAGCTATGACAATGCACTTTCAAATCCGACCAGTTTCAAGACAAAAATTTTGTCAAAACTGCTGAACAAAAAGGCAACAGCTCTGGTTAAACTGGATAGGATTTCAGAAGCTATGGAAGTGTTTAAGAAGTCTTTATCAGTTAAGCCGAATGACTATGCCAATTTTTATGTGGGTTTGTATCTTGATGTTGACTATCTCAAAAAGGATTTGAAAATAACAAAAAAGCAGCTTCTTTTAAAGGCAGACAGATTGTATGAGGCTGGAGATAATACATTGGCGCTTGAATCGCTGAATATTTTCTTTGATAATCATTTTAAGATTGACAGCGATTATGAATATGCTTTAAATTTGAAACTGGATGTGCTGAAAAGATTAAATGCTGATTTTAGTGAAGTAGTGTCTCTTATCGATTCTTT
>CAZQWN010000075.1:0-10516 GCA_964596915.1 uncultured Methanobrevibacter sp. | reverse complement strand
GTGGCAATTGCGGTAAACCTCTTAAAAGTGATGCTGATTTCTGCTCTGAATGCGGAACCAAAGTCAAACAGAACGATTCCAACAGATGTAAAAGCTGCGGGTCTGAAATTCCAGACGGTGTGCTGTTTTGCCCAACCTGCGGAACCAAGGTCGAACAGGCGAAACCTGCATCTGATTCAAATCAGGTTCACGTATGTCGCAACTGCGGTTTTCAGATTGAGGAAGATGTCATATTCTGTCCTGAATGCGGAATAAACATTATCACTGGTGAAAAAGTAGAAATTCAAAGTAAAAATCAAAGTTTCAAAGATAAGGTTGACCTCAACAGGGTCATAAAGCCCACCATTGTTGCATTGATTGTTGCCGTTGTCCTTTCAATAATTGGTGTATTAATAGGCTTGTCATGGATTTCATTCATCATAGCTATTTTGATAAGTGTGGGATTTTTCGCAGGACTCATCAATAATGAAGCCAATGCAGTCATATTGGGATTTTGTGTTGGGTTAATATTGGGCATTTTGGAAAATCCCATCATTGAATTCGTTTGGGGTTCATTTGCAGCAGGAGTATACGAGTGGTTCTATGGAGGGCAGATATTACTTCTAATCCTTCTGGGAATGGTAATCGCATATGTTTCTAACATTTATCTAAAAAAGAATATCCAAGAAATTGCAGGTAATTTTGCCTCTTGGATATGACTTTTTTTCTTTTTTTAGCTATCAATACCATTAAATATCACCAAAACCATAATTATAATATTAACAATATGGGGCAAATATTATGAATAAACGAATAATAGAACTCAAAGGCCATATTATCGATTCATTGACTTTAACAAGAACAATGGGCATAATCATGGACAAAGGTGGGGAATTTGATATATTGGAAATTGATGTTGGAAGGAAAAAGTCAGATGTCAGTAAGGCTAAAATTGAAGTTTCTGCAGAGTCTCCCGAGCTATTGAATTCTATTCTCGATGAATTGTCTGTTCTTGGTGCTTCCATAGATGAAATCAAGGAAGTTAAACTGGTGGCATCAACCAAAGACAAGGTTGCTCCTGAAGGTTTTTATTCATCATCCAATCACACAACTCACATTTACTACAAGGGAAACTGGATGATTGTTGAGAAAATTGAAATGGACTGTCTTGTCGTTGTTGACGAAGATGTTCCAAGAGCATACGTTAAGCCAATTTCAGACATCAAGGCCGGAGACAAGATTGTAGTTGGTCTTGACGGCGTAAGAGTAACACCTCCTCACAGATCAAGGGACGAACAGCAGGTGTTCGAGTTCATGAACAGTGAAGTGTCTTCCGAAAAGCCATTGATGAACCTCATCAACGGTATTGCAAAGGAAATGAAGGAAATCAAGGCCAAAGGAGGTAAAATCGGAATAGTCGGAGGACCGGCTATCGTTCACACGGGCTCCGGAAAATATCTCTCAGCATTAATCAGGGAAGGCTACATTGATGTCATCATGGCAGGCAATGCGCTGGCAACCCATGATATCGAATCCAATCTTTTCGGAACTTCACTTGGTATTGAGGTTGAAACCGGAAAGATTGTGGCTCACGGTCACACTCATCACATGAGAGCCATCAACAAGATTAACCAGTCAGGTTCAATAAGGGATGCCGTTGAGGACGGAACCCTGACAGGCGGAATCATGTATGAATGTATAAAAAATGACGTTCCATATATTCTTGCCGGTTCCATCCGTGACGACGGACCTCTGCCGGATGTCATGACGGATGTCATTGAGGCTCAGAAGATGATGAGGTATTATTCCCAGAAGGTCGACATGGTATTGATGATTGCTACAATGCTCCATTCAATTGCAACGGGAAACCTTCTTCCTTCAAGGGTTAAAAGTATTTGTGTGGACATTAATCCGTCTACCGTTACCAAATTGTCCGACAGGGGAAGTGCACAGGTTTTAGGTATTGTAACTGATATCGGCACATTTTTACCACTTCTCTATAATGCTTTACATGAGGATTAAAAATGAAATTCACTGCATATATTTTAGATGTATTGACTGATTCAGTATATCCTGCAAGAATAACTATTAAAGATGGCATATTTAAGGAGATTGTTCCGATTCAGGTTACTGAAGAGACCAAAATTGATGTTGAAGGTTTGATGCTTCCGGGGTTCATTGATGCGCATATTCATATTGAAAGCAGCATGATGACTCCTGCACAGTTTGCAAAGGTTGCTGTAAGGCACGGTACCACTGCCGTTGTATGTGACCCTCATGAAATTGCCAATGTTCGTGGAATTGACGGAATTGAATTCATGATTGAAAATGCTTCCACAGTTCCGTTCAACTTTTATTTTGCAGCGCCTTCATGCGTTCCTGCAACTCCATTTGAAACATCAGGTGCAGTAATAGATTCCGATGACATTGAATCTCTGCTTCAGAAACCTGAAGTTGTTGCCCTTGCCGAGATGATGAATTTTCCGGGTGTTATCGGCGCTGATGAGGAAGTTTTAAGGAAACTTAGAATTGCAAGAAAGTACAACAAGCCTATCGATGGTCATGCGCCTCTCGTTTCCGGAAGAGAATTGGACAGATATATCGAACAGGGTATAGTCACTGACCATGAATGCAGTAATTTTCAGGAAGCTATTGAGAAAAAGCAGAAAGGTATGAAAATCATGGTGCGTGACGGTTCATCCGCTAAAAATATGGAAGCTCTCTTTAATTTTTCTGAACGTATTGAACATTACAAAAATCAGGACAGTTTTGGAATCATACCTAATGAGGTTCTCTCAAGAAGACTTCACTCACCAATATTTGATTTCATTGTCAGCGATGACAAAAATCCCAAAGACCTTACTCTCGGCCATTTGAATGAATCTGTCAAAAAGGCAGTTGACCTTGGAATTGACCTGATAAAGGCAATTGAAATGGTAACAATCAATCCCGCTGCTCATTATGGTCTTGACGGAGGTTCCATTGTTACAGGTTCAAAAGCTGACTTCATTATCATAGATAATTTCAATGACTTTAACGTGTTGAAAACATATATTGCCGGAGAATGTGTTTTCGATGGTGAAAATGTCCTTTTCGATGTCGAAGATGTTGAAGTTGGAAACTCAATGGATGTGGATGAGAAATCTCCTGAAGAATTCAATGTTTGCTTTGACGGTGACGAATGTGAAGTTAATGTTATAGAATGCATTGACGGGAATCTGCTGACTAAAAAGACAACCGCAACGCTCATTACAAAGAACGGCATTGTCCAGCCTGACATATTTGATGACATATTGAAAATTGCTGTCGTTGAACGTTACGGATCAAACAATGTGTCCAATGGATTCATTAAGGGTTTCGGTCTTAAAAAAGGCGCCATAGCTTCATCAATTTCACATGACTCTCACAATATTGTCGTCATCGGATATTCTTCTGAAAGGATGGCTGAAGCGGTCAATAAGGTAATAGACAACAGGGGCGGTATAGCCGTAGTCAGTGAGGACTTTGAGGATTCACTGGCCCTTCCGATTGCCGGTTTGATGAGCAACGAGGATGGATTCGATATTGCGAAAAAATTACTCAGGCTGCAGAAAATGGCCTTTGCTTTAGGATGCAAGCTCACCGCTCCTTTCATGACAATGGCTTTCATGTCACTTTTGGTAATTCCGTCAATTAAAATGTCAGACAAGGGACTGTTTGATGGAGATAACTTTGAATTTATGGACGTTATAAGAAATTAAAGGTCATGGCCTTTATTTTTCAACTCTTTTTTTATTTTATGCATTGCCTTAATGTCCTTGATAGTGCCGACTTTGTTCACGACACGATAGGCTTCCCTGAAACGCTTTATGTAAAATTCCTTTTCTTCACCTTCAACCAAATCGAATCGTGCAAAATTAACCAGGGACTCAATGACGTATGCAAAACCACGGTTAAACGCCTCTGTTTTATTGTTTATCACAAGCTCAACCACTTTTGATTTAAATACAATGGCTTCATCATTTCTTTTAACGGGGTCACTTTGCTTAACCGCCTGCTTAAAGCTGATCACTTCACATTTGAAATATGCATCCGCCTGCTTAAGGGTGTTGTTGTCATTAAAGCAATCGTCTGCAATTCCGTCAATCAGGCTCGATGTAAACAGTTCCGGAGAATGGGTTATGTTTACGTAGAACTCCTTATGATTCAGGATGTTTTCCAGAGTATGGCTTTTTTTGAATATTCTGTTTATGATAGTGTCCGGACCTGAGCACAAAACGCCGATAGGTGCAGCATGGTCTGTGCCGTCATCATTTTTTGTTGTAATTATTGTCTCGTATTGGCGTCCCTTTTCCATTCCGATTAAAGATAAATCAATTTCCATAATAACCATTTCCCCGATTTTTTAAAAAATATATTTATATGTTGATTTACAATATAGTAGTAATGTTATTTAATTTTAAAGGAGTTTAAGCTATGAAATATAAAATGTATGATGAAATGATGGAACAACCGGAGGCACTTCAAAAGACTTTCGAATCCGAATTTGAAAAAATGGACGAAGTATCCGAATTGATTTCAAAATCCGACAAGGTTTATCTGATCGGCTGTGGAAGCTCCATTTCCACATGTTACAGCGTTCGTGATGCAATCAGAATGTCCACTACCAACATCAATATTGAAGTATATACCGGTTATGAATTCTACTATAACAAGAAATTAATAGAAAATGAAAATTCTATAGCAATATTCACATCCCAATCCGGCGAAACCGCCGATACATTGACATCTCTTAGAAGAGCTAATGAATTTGGCCTGCACACTGTTTCAATTTCAAATGAACCTGAAAGTTCAATGACCAAAGAAGCTGAAACTCCAATTGTAACTAGGGGTGGGACTGAAACAGCTATTTTAGGTACAAAAACCTACATTGCACAACTGGCTTGCCTTTATCAGATTCTATTCAAGGCATCTGATTATGAAAACAAAACAGAACTGTTGGCGGAGCTTGCTGACATGCCTAAAATGATAGAAAAACTGTTATTGTTAACTGAAGATGAAAACAGGCAATTGGCTGAAAAATACGCCGGTGAAGACATATTCTATTGTATGGGCAGCGGTCCGAACTTCGGTCTTGCATACAAGCTTGCAATGACAATGCTTATGGAAGGCGCAATCAAGCATGCATGTCCTGAATACTCAGCGGAATTTAGGCATGGCCTTATTGAACGGGTGGAAAAGGATGTTCCTGTTATAATATTGAGGTCAGATTTGAAATCTGATGAAATCACCCAAAAGGCTATTGATTTTTGTGAAAACTTAGAGACAAAAACAATAATTTACAACCTTGAAGACTATGCAAGCGTTGATAAGTTATTATCTCCATTTGTGCTTGTAATTCCTCTTGAATGGTTTGTATATTATCTTGCACACTTCAATGATGAAGATCCAGGTGCTACAAGACACATTGGAAAAGTCAGATATTAAATAATGTAGTTTAACTACATTTACTATTTTTATTTTTAAAAAAGAGAAAAAATTGTGGAAAAATTATTCCACTTTTACTTTATGTTTTGGGATTACTAATTTTGGAAGTTTTATAATAACAGTTCCGTTTTTGAATCTTGCTTTGATGTTTTCGATATCAATACTGTTTTCAAATCTGACAGTTTTTACGCATCTGCCTGATTTGATTGCAGAAACGATTAATTCAGCTTCGTCATCTTCATCGAACTCTTCGATGTAAGGGGTGAAAGTGGTTTCAATAGTAATGTCATTGTCACCAGCTTCGATTAAAATGTCCTTTTTGCTGACGCCAGGCACTGCAGCTTTGATGTAATAAATGTCTTCGGTTTCAACCAAATCGATGTCTAAAGTTTGAACAGTGGATTTTTTGTAATCTTGATATCTTTGATCAGCATTTTTTTGCATGGTTTTAAGGCTTTCTTTGAATTCATCTATGCTTTTTGATAAATCGTTGATAACATTGTCAGCAATGTTTTTGCTTTTTTCTTTTTTTTCTTCGAATTTTTCTTTGGTTTTTTCTTTTTCATCGTCAAAAGTTTCTTTGGTGTCTTTGACTTCTTCATCGAATTCTTCTTTTTTATCTGAAATTTTAGTTTCGATTGTATCTGAATCTACCATATTTTTCACACTCCTTTGAAGGATTTTTGTATGAATATATTTTATTTACTTTTTGTTAGTATATAAACTTTTCTATTAAATTAACTAAAAGTTATTAAAAAGTAATATCTATTATCCTTGGTTTACATATGTGTGATGCTTTATTTTTTTTGAATTCCTAAATTATTTTATCGTTGTTATAAATGATGCTTGTTGAATTCTTGAAATTATGATATATTTATTTTTAATTAGTTTTTTCAAAAGTAAATTTTCACTTAGTGACTGTTATTCATAATCTTTGCAAAAACTTCCATGGGATATGGAATGTCCTAGATTGCAGTAATACTCGACATATCCTGTGCTGTCAAAATCACCGACTATTGCTCCATAGCTATCAAGAAACTCTTCACAGTAATGTGCGCAATTAAAACTGCAATAACCTCCGGATGTCTTTTTATTATCGTGCTCTACTTTTTCACGTTTCATTTCGTTTGATTTAGCTATTCTTGCTTTTTCAGATCTTTCCTTTTGGATTTTGTACTCTGCAATTAGTTGATTCTTCCGGGATTCAACGTCTCCGCTTTTAAGTTGTCCTGATTCTATTTCCTTTTCAAGCTGTTCTTTTATAACTGCTCCTGCATAATCGTTTAAATCATTTCGGAGTAATTCGTCCCTAAAGCTTTTATTGAAAAATATTTTCCCGCCCACTATTTGTTTAAGTTCGTATTTGGCTTTCTCTTTTTCATTAGGGTGCATTGAGTTAAACGGGTTGTTGCTATCTTTCATATCTGATTTATCTATTTTTGTTCCGCAATTAATGCAGAAATTATAGTCCTTTCCTAATTTGGCTCCGCAGTTAATACAAAAATTGTCCATATCATATCCTCTAACTCAGTATTGTTAAAGAAATTTTAGTCAAAAAGATTATTTATATGTTGGGTATATTTTTTTAATAGATTTCAATGTTTTGTTAAAAGAGGTGATGCAATTTCAGATTCAAAAATTATATCAAAAGGAAAATTTAACATATAATATGTGTAAAATGTAATTTATTTTTTAAACATTTTTAGAAACTTTGTGTCAAAAGCACTTGAATCAGTGATTGATAACGGGGGAATATATGATGATCAGTAATGAAGAAAAAGAGAAAGTTAAAAAGGACATTGTGGAAAAAATAAACTCAGTTTTAGAAAAAAATGGCGAATCATTCAGGATGGATAAAGTAAATGTCCTAAATAAAACAGATTGTGTCAAATTCATGGGAAATTACCGTGTGTATGACAGAAGAAACTATGATGCTGTTTCAAGGGAGATTAATTCTTTCTTAAAGCAATACGGGAATGTTGACATAAAATCCAAAAAAATCAGGGACAGCGGAATGAAATTTACAACTGTGAGCTTTAATTTTGAACTATAATTCTTTTTTAAAGATTATTGTTATTTGATGATGGTTAGGTTTTGTTAGCTGTAATCATGATTGCAGTTTATTTTTTAGTGATGAATCGGTAAAGTCCATAAATAAATAGTCCGACTCCTACAAATGTACTTGCTGAAAGTCTATGGAATATAAAATAAGCTGCAATTGCAATGATTAAACAAAGTATTCCTCCAATAAGAAATTCTGTTGGTCTGTCTATTTTTTCACACTCCTAATCTTTTTTAAAGTTATATTTCTGTTTTGTGATATTTATGGTTATTGCAAAAGTTGTATAAAAATCAAAAAAATATGAACATTGATAAATAAAATTCTAAAAAATAAAAAAATGTGAGTGTTTAATTTAATTTTTAAACACTGCTTTTAAGCCTAATCTCTCATGAAGAGGTCTCTTGTATATATTTTATCCGCCACATCGCCAAGAATATCCTCATCAAAACGGTTTGCAAGAATCACGTCACTTTCAGACTTGAAACGGTCAATGTCATTTACCACTTCAGATTTGAAGAATTCGCTTCCGTCTTCCAGTGTTGGCTCGTAAATGATGATTGGAATTCCCTCTGATTTTATATGTTTCATGACATCCTGTATAGCGGATGCACGGAAATTGTCACTGTTACTCTTCATGGTAAGTCTGTAGATTCCAACGGTTTTAGGATTTTTGGCAATAATCTGGTCAGCAATAAATTCCTTACGCACTACATTGGAATCCACAACCGCTTTAATCATTGTCTGCGGAACGTCTTTATAGTTAGCCAAAAGCTGTTTTGTGTCTTTAGGAAGACAGTATCCTCCATATCCGAATGATGGGTTGTTGTAATGTCCGCCAATACGGGGATCCATACATACTCCGTCAATAATCATCTGTGTGTCAAGGCCTTTGGTCTGTGCATAAGTGTCAAGTTCGTTAAAGTAACTTACCCTTACTGCAAGGTAAGTGTTTGCGAAAAGCTTGATTGCTTCAGCCTCTGTCAGGTGTGCCAGCAATATTGGAATGTCCTGTTCAGCCAACCCGGCTCTTTTTTCCTCTTCTCTTGCACCTTCTAAAAGGAGGTCTGCAAACATTTGCCCTTCTTCTTTTTGCTCATCATCACATCCGACAACGATACGGCTTGGATGGAGATTGTCATAAAGCGCTTTTGATTCACGAAGGAATTCAGGGGAGAATATGATGTTTTTGATTCCGTACTTTTCACGCACTGATTCGGTATATCCAACAGGGATTGTTGATTTGATAACCATCAAAACATCCGGATTGACCTTAAGGGTCCATTCTATAGCGTCCTCCACGGCGGATGTGTCAAAGAAATGATTGACGTCATCATAATTTGTAGGTGTTGCTATAATGACAAGTTCTGCACTCTTATATGCCGCTTCTTTGTCTGTAGTGGTGTGAAGGTTTAGTTCACGTTCGCCTTCACGGGTCTCTTTAAAGAATCTTTCAATTTCATCGTCCTGAATGGGGCTGTAAAACTGATTTAGCTTTTCAGCCTTGGATTCTGTTGTTGTAATAGCTGTCACTTCATGGTTTTGAGCGAGTAGAACCGCAAGGGAAAGTCCTACGTATCCTACACCTGCAACTGTAATTTTCATATTATTACCTCATATTTCATACATTTTTTTATTTTATAAAATACTTTCATTTCTCAAAGTATTAATAGTAATCATCATCGTCGTCTTCTTCAGCTTCAAAGCTGCGGTCTATTTTCTTGATTGCATCGATTTTCTTGTTGATAATGTCAATGCCTTCCCCTTCAATTGCTGAGATGAAAATCGCATTTTCCTTATCATCTATATACTGGTCAAGATATTCTTTATCTTCAATAAGATCCATTTTATTGAAGAGGTAAAATACCGGAATTTCTGAAAAAATCTTCTCGATTTGTTTGAGGAGATTGTACTGATTGTCCATGTGGAATCCGCAGGTTTCTGAAGCATCAAAAATAAACAATATTGCATCTGCCAGATGTTCCAGTGCAACAATCGCATTCATTTCAATGTCATTCATTTCCAAAACAGGCCTGTCCAAAAGTCCGGGAGTGTCGATAATTTGAACGTTTTGCCAGTGCCTTTCGGTGTGGCCGATCTGAATACCTTTTGTTGTAAACGGATAGTTTGCAACCTGAGGGTCAGCTCCTGTGATTTGCCTTAAAAGTGTGGATTTGCCTACATTAGGAAAACCGGCAATGACAATGGTCTTCGCATCAAAGTCAATTGTTGGCATGTTTCTCAGGTTCTGTTTTGCAAAATCCAAAAAGTCCAAATCCTTTTTGATTTTATTTATAACAGAAGAAATCCTGCCGTATGCCTGCTTTTGTATTGCTGTTGCCTTTTCAGAAGGGTTTTTTCTAATTTTTGAACCGTATTCCTTTTCAAGTTGAGTAATAATCCCATAAGCCCAGTTGAGAGCTCCAAGGGATTGCTTTAAATCATCAACTCCAACGGTAATGTCGATGTAATCTTGATAGAACGGATGCATGCTTTCTATTTCAGGCACTGCATCGATGATTGATTTCAGCTTATCTTTAATAACCTGACATGATGTAACTACACGTCTTTCTTCAATTCTTTTACCTTTCAAATGTTTAGGCATTTTTTGTGACCTGATTAAGTCTGCTTGTTTTTTACCACGGCTGAATCCCTTGTCAAGTATCTCTTCAGGCGTAGGTATTGTCGGAATCATCATTTTATCACTCTAAATATCAGTTGCTTATATGATTTCTCTCTCAACCTTTCTATAATAATGTTTGAATGGGATGCTTAATTAAATTTGTGGATACTCGTCATTAAATTAAAAGTTGGTTATAGATTATTTATAAATTTTTGGAGGTGTATAAAAAAATAAGGATTTCCATAAACTGCACGATAATGTGATGAAATTGAACTGCCATGACTTGTGGAAGTCATGGATTCCTAACTTCTAGTTGAAAGGCTCATCCCCGTTCTCCCAACGGTTAAGAATGTTAATACTTGCGTTAATATCTCTATCAAGAATATTCC
>CAZQWN010000074.1:0-10751 GCA_964596915.1 uncultured Methanobrevibacter sp. | reverse complement strand
ACAGAAGATGTAATATTGCTCACTTAGAACCAACTGAAGAAACTATCGATGTTTCTGGCGACATTGAATCTATCAAAGCAGCTTTAGCTGACTTATAAATGAATAATTAATTTTATTCATATCTTTTTTTATTTACTATTTTTAAGGTTTTTTTCATGAAGTTTGACATGGTTACAAAATCTAGTAGCTTTACAAACCCTGATTTTGGTTGTAAACCAGAAGAAAGGGAAATCACTGATTATATCTCTAAAGGTGTAATTAATCTAGATAAACCATCCGGCCCAACTTCTCATGAAATTGACTCTTGGATTAAACGGATTTTATCATTAGAAAAGTCTGGTCACGGTGGGACACTGGATCCAAAAGTAACTGGAATTTTACCGGTGGGTCTGGAAGATGCGACTCGTGCAATACAGCTTTTATTAACTGCTCCGAAGGAGTATGTGTGTTTGTTAACTTTTCATCATGATGTGTCTGAAGAAAAAATTCGTGAAGTATTTGCTGAATTTACAGGTAAAATATTCCAGTTGCCTCCTGTGAAATCTGCAGTTAAACGTGAGCTTAGAACACGAAATATTTATTATTCTACTATTTATGAAATTGAAGGTAGGGATGTGCTTTTTAGAATTGGTTGTGAAGCGGGAACTTATGTTAGGACATATTGTCACAATATTGGTGAAGCTTTAGGTGTTGGAGCTCATATGGCTGAGCTTAGAAGAACTCAAGTTGGTTCATTTACTGAAAAAAATAATTTAGTAACTTTACAGGACGTTACTGATGCATATCATTTCTGGAAAGAGGATGGGGATGAATCATTCCTGCGTCAAGCTATCATGCCAATGGAAAGGGCTGCTGACTACTTGCCAAAAATCGTTATTAAAGACTCAGCAGTAGATGCGGTTTGCCATGGTGCAGACCTTGCATGTGGAGGTATTTCTCAATTGGCAGATAATATTCAAAAAAATGACATTGTGGCAGTTGAAACCCTTAAAGGGGAATTGGTTGGAGCCGGCCATTCTTTATTGAATTCTAATGAAATTTTAGAAGCCGATTCTGGTTTTGCCGTAAATGTTTCTAAAGTATTCATGAAACCAGGTACTTATCCACGATTTTGGAAATAAGTTAAGTACCATTTACATTTTCCATTTTCATAAAATATCTATATCATGAAAAGTAATCTATTATTATCAGATTAAGGTGATATTATGGAATATGAAATATCTGGTGGTTCATTTCCTATTGTAATTTGCACATTGCAAAAGGGAGAAACCATGCAAAATGAAACTGGAGCAATGGCGTTTATGACTTCTGGCATGAAAATGGAAACTAATACCGGTGGAGGTCTTTTAAAAGGAATTGGGCGTGTATTTTCTGGAGATACTCTTTTTTTAAATTACTTTACTGCAGAAGCTGATAATCAACAAATTGGATTTTCATCATGCACTCCTGGAAAAATTATTCCGCTCCATTTAAATGGTTCAAAAACAGTTATTGGTCAAAAAAATGCATTTCTCGCTGCTGAAGATAGTGTTGATATTGATGTTTACTATAGAGCTAAACTAGGTGCGGGGTTTTTTGGTGGTGAAGGGTTCATTCTTCAAAAATTCACTGGCAATGGAGTTGTATTTTTAGAAATTGACGGAGAGGTAATAGAAAAAGATTTACAGCCGGGTGAAGTGATATTGACTGATCCGGGTCATGTTGCTGCAATGGACGAATCTGTTGATTTT
The DNA here is from genome assembly GCA_964596915.1 of uncultured Methanobrevibacter sp. Taxonomy (GTDB): domain Archaea; phylum Methanobacteriota; class Methanobacteria; order Methanobacteriales; family Methanobacteriaceae; genus Methanocatella. Next base: position 9,021 of record CAZQWN010000074.1, on the reverse strand, counting down.
GATATTGAAAGAGTTAAAGGGGTAAAGAACATGTTGTTTGGTGAAGGATTGTTCTTTACTAAATTAACAGGTCCTGGAAGAGTATGGCTGCAAACTATGCCGATAAGCAGATTAGCTGAAGCATTAGTTCCATACATGCCAACCAATAATAATAAGGATTGATTACACTTATTTTTTCTTTTTTTTCATTTTTTGCACTATTAAACATTATAAAATACAAATCAGAATGTTGCGGTAAAAAATTCATACAAACAGCAGATTTTATCCATCAAGCAATCTATGCAATGTCTGCGGATACAAAAACACTAAACTAACACTTGATATGCACCAATGAACCTGCCCAAAATGCCACACAACACACCGCAGAGACATAAATGCATCAAAAAACATTTTATAGAAGCAAAATATGATTTATTAGTAATTAAATCAGCCCGTATGTCACTGGGGCTAGCTTGCTAAAACCTTAATGCAGTTGTATTAACCGCCCAAGATTCATTTTTACAAAATGGTAAAAATATCATGTAAAAGACAATAATAGGATTTCTGTAGTTTTCGTGTTGTTATTAAATTGGTTTTGTTTATTTTTTTCCAAACAAATATATATTATTTGCTATATAATACATATCAACTAATCTTATGGAGGGTTTTTCAAGTTGATACGAAAAAGAATTATTCTTTTAATATTCCTAGTATCTTTTTTCGTTATGGCTTCTGCCAATGCAGATGATAATGTAACTTCGGATATTATTAGTATTAATAGTAATGCTTCTGATTTAGATTTAATTGAAAGTATTAATTATGATGATAGTTTGAAATCGTCGTCTAAATCATTCACTGACTTAAATATTCTTGTCAACGATGAAACAGTATGGTCCATATATTTAGATAGTGATTATGCATATGACTCCAGTAAAGATTATAATCTGGTTGATGGTATTCCTATTTCTCGTTCAATAAGCATTTATGGTAACGGGCACACGATTGATGGTAGGAATACAGCTAGGATTTTCAATGTAAACAATTATGTTAATTTTGATAATATTAATTTTGTTAATTCTCGTGCTGATTTTGGAGCTGCTCTTTTAGGTTCAAATTATGCGGTAAATAATTGTAATTTTACAAATAATCATGCTTCTGCATCAGGCGGTGCCATTCAAGGAGGATCTGCAACAAACTGTATTTTCAGTTCTAATTCTGCTGAAAATCTCGGAGGGGCAATTTATCAGGGATCTGCTTATAAATGTGCTTTTATTAATAATTCTGCAAATGAGGGTGGTGCAATTTATGATGTTTATACTACTCAGTCTACTTTCATAGGCAATTATGCAAATAAACAAGGTGGGGCTATGGTAGGTAGTTCGGCAGATAAATGCACATTTATTGAAAATTATGCAAAAGAATATGGTGGGGCCGTTTTTAAAAGTTATATTGTTAACTGTGAATTCTACAATAACTCTGCTGCTCATGCCGGAGCTATTGGTGGTGATTCAAATTCTGCTTTAAACTGTATTTTCACGGGCAACTTTGCATCTGAGGATGGGGGTGCTGTTTATGGATACACTGTATATGACTCTATTTTTAGAGAAAATCATGCCCCTATTGGAGGAGCAATGCGCACAGGTTCTGTAAATAACTGTATTTTTGAAAATAATTATGCTATTGAATCTGGCGGAGCTTTAATGGAAACTTATGCTGTTAATTCTAACTTTACAAATAACACTGCCAATAATGGTGGCGCAATGTTTCAAAACTCTGCTAAAAATTGCATTTTTACTAGCAATACTGCTGATTATGGCGGAGCTATGTTCAAGGTACATGCAGATAATTGTAAATTTTATTATAATCATGCAACGGAAGGCGGTGCTATTTATGACGGTGGAGCGGAAATTTCTTATTTCAGATATAATTCTGCAGTAAATGGTGGTGCTATCGCTTTAACAAGTGTTTCAGGCGCCACATTTTATGACAATGCTGCTGAGGAGTATGGTGGTGCAGGATACAAATCTTCTGCTCTCAGTTCTCTTTTCCAAGCAAACACTGCAAAATATGGTGGTGGCTTATCTGTTTCCAGTTCAGCATCAGGTTGTAAATTTGTAAAAAATGTTGCTTCAGTTACTGGTGGGGCAAAACATGATACATATACTTCAGAATGCATATTTGAAGATAATGCACCCGAATATACATTAAAAGTTTCTGACTTTACTGGAATTTATGGTTTTGGTGGAGATATTCACATTGATTTGTATGATTCTCCGCAATATCCTGTAACTGGTGTAAATGCTACCATTAAATTATACAATTCTAAAAATAAACTTGTGGGGACATATTATAGTGAAGTGGGATATAATTGGTTTGTAAATTTAGCTGCAGGCCAATATAAATCAACAATTAGTGTTGATGATCCTAGTTTTGAAGTTGAACCAATTAAAATAAATATTAATATTTTAAAATCTTCATTTATTTATGTTGTTAATTTGGCTGCTAACTATAAAGCGGATAAAGTTTTAATTGTTAATTTACATGATTCCGCTGGAACTGTAATAAAATACGCTAAAATTTCAATTAAACTTAATGGTGTAACAAAAACTTATGTAACTGATGTTAATGGCCAGGTAATGGTGCCAACTAAATCTTTAACTCCGGGAACTTATACGGTAGATATTAAGTATGCTGGTGATTCCACATATATCTCAACTACGGCTGTAGCTAAAATCGTTGTTAAAAAATTAACTCCAAAATTAACTGCATCTGCAAAAACGTATAAAATTAAGGATAAAACCAAAAGTTATGTTGTTACTTTAAAGGATAATGCTGGAAAAGTAATGAAAAATACTAAAATTTCTGTTAAAGTTAATGGAAAAACCTATTCAGCAAAAACCAATACAAAAGGAAAGGCAACATTTAAATTAACCAAATTAACCAAGAAAGGATCTTACAGTGCAGTTGTTACTTATGCAGGTAGTTCAATTTATAATTCAGTTAAGAAAACTGTCAAGATTACTGTGAAAAAATAAAGTCCATATTATTAAAAATTGCTTTATTAATTTTTGATGTTCTGATTTTTCTTTTAATTTACTTATTTCTATTTTCATTTAAATTGATATGAAACTTGTTTTTTTTTAATTATCAATCATCATACCTACATTTAATTATATATATTTGAGGCAGTAATATACTTATTATAAATGGAGGTATCTTATGGATAAAAAATTTTTGATTGGAACAGTTATAGTTTTGATTTTAATTATTGCCGTTGGTGTATTTGCATTAGGTTCAAACAATGCAAAACAGGATTCTAAACTTGAAATTTTAACTAATAATGAATTAAATGTTGGTAATGATTTTGAAATTCAACTAACTGATTTAAATAATAATCCTATAGCTAATGAAGTTGTATCCGTTAAAATGGGGAACAATAGTTTCGAAATTACTACAAACAATGATGGAAAAGCAATATTAAAAACAGATAATATTAGTGCTGGTGAATATGATGTCAATGTAACTTTTGCAGGCAGTGATAAATTTAATTCAAATTCAACATCCCAAAATCTTGTTTTAAAAGGCAATGATGTCGAAATCCAGTCATCTTCTAGTGATGATTTTCAATCAACTTCTGAACAGTCAACAGATAAATCCTCTTCATCTTCTTCAAGTAGCAATAATGTACATTATGATTCTCAGCTGAATGTTTATTACGATGATAACGGTGTAGTTGTAGACCCTGATGGAAAACATTCTATGGAGGTTGGAAGCAAATATCAGGATTTGGTTGAAAGAAGTAAAAATATCGGTGAAGATGGTTTTGAATAGTTTAAATTAAAGAATGGAGTAGCTAAAATGCTCCTCCACCCCCACCACCAGATCCGCCACCAATACTTCCAAAACTTCCGGAATCTGATGAAGGATTAGCTGCTGATTCTCCTGTTCTAAATGCTTCATGCATCATGTAATATCCGCCATAATGGTGATATAGGAATAAATCGTCATCATAGTCAGATATATTTTTCTCTTGAAGTTTCATGGATTTGTAAACGTTGTCAGCTACTCCAAGAGCCGCACCATAAATCAGGTAATGTTTCCATACAACTATTGATTCTGGAGGATGTTCGTTAATTAAGCTGTTGTCTTTCAAGAATTTCTTGAAGTTTTTCCATTTGAGATTGAAGACTCTGCCTTTAGCTGTCCATTGTCCAAATATGTCTTCCGGAAGCATAATTACAATGAATGAAAATATGGATAGTGCAATTCCCCCTCCTATTGCATACATGCCTGTGCGTAATTGTGTTAATAATCCCAGTATAAATATGATTATTCCCAAAAGCAATCCTCCGACACCTATAATCTTCATCAATTTTGCTCCTTTATTGTTGAAGTATGTTTCAAGTTGCTCTGAGTCAAAGTATTCATGTTTAACATCTTGCTGCCATTCATTATATTCTTCCATAAATAGTTTTGCATTGGATTCATAAGACAAATCTGAATTCAAATTGGACAAATTGACAATGTCATGGCTATCTGAAAACATTTCAAGGATATCAAATACAGTATTTTCATGAATAGCTAAATCATGAGTCTTGTCTCTATTTAATTTTAAAAATAGTTCTTTTAAATCCGTGTTAGGATCGCTTCTAACTTCAAGTTCAAAAACTTTTCTGTTAATAAGACTGAGGATAGTCGCCTCAAAACCTCTCATGTTCGGTGTTCCAATATCTCCCGAATTGTCTATTAATGCATTCACCATAGCTGGAGGGTCATTAGTTGGAGGTTCCCTTTCATATATTCCATCATAATCCACTTTTGGTTCCCTTCCGAATTTAAAGTAGATGATGATTGCAACTAGCGGACTAACCAATGACAATAATCCCAAAACAATAAATGACGTATTCCAAAATGCTCTACTGTTGACACTTTCTTCTAAATTATGCATTATCTTGTCTTTTCCATTTTCATTCACGTGTTTTGCATATACTGCATCATCAAAATCACTTAAAGGCATTAAAACTAGCAATTCATAAAATTCTCCAGAGGGTATGCTGTTGGATGTCAATGATATGGTATTATTTGTTAAACTGCTTGTGGAATTGTAATCTTGTGGATTTAAATAATATGTAATGTCTTTATTTCCCGGAAGATGGACAATTGCAGTTAATGCATCAACTCCTACATCCCAATTTTCTCCCCAAAGTTTGTATTGGAGTCCTGCAACATCATTGAATAATGTGACAGTATTTTTCATGTCATAACTGATATAGACATTAACTTCAGTATTGGATATTTTTTTAGTATGTGCCTCATCGGCATATAAATAGATTTTCAGATGCTTCGTATTTCCATCATCAGATACTTTAGTATCCGAATATGCACCTTCTGTTCTAACGGTAATGTTGTCAATGCTTTCACCTGATTTTAAAGGAATGTCACGATACACTCCGTTAAAACTCCCATCAAATGTATAATCATATATTTCGTCCACATGCAGTAGACCGTTATTTCCAACTGTTAGTTCGATGAACGCATGCTCTATACTATAACTTTTATCCTCATCTGCTGAAACTAGGCTGACTGTTGAAAATATAATGAAAATTAATAAAATTATACAAAGTGTTTTTTTAACATTCATATAATTTCACCTTAATTTTAAAATTTAACTTCTGGAACTGCTGTTTCACTTTCGGGAGCTTGGAAAAATTCTGCTTCATGGAATTTGAACATTTTTGCGAAAATACTGCTCGGGAACTGTTCACATGCATTATTGTATTTTAACACAACATCATTATAGAACTGTCTTGCATATGAAATTTTATCTTCGGTTTCACTTAATTCTGATTGTAATTGCTGGAAGTTTGAATTAGCTTTTAGTTCGGGATAATTTTCAGCGACAGCAAATAATGATTTTAATGCACCGGTTAACTGGTCATTGGCAGCGCTTGTTTCATCAATGTTTGAAGCGTTCATAATATTTGATCTGGCGTTGGTGACATTTTCAAATACTTCTTTTTCATGAGAAGCATAACCCTTTACTGTTTCCACAAGATTTGGTATTAGATCATTTCTTCTTTTCAATTGAACTTCAATTTGAGAATAACTATTTTTCACGCGGTTTCTAAGATTAACTAAATTGTTGTATAAGTGTATTACAGTAACAATTAGGAATATGACTATTATTACTAATACAATAATTAAAATGATATCCATTTTTTTCACCTATATATAGTATATTTACTATAAAATATATCTTTTGTTTTAAACAATGGAGTTTTAAGTGAGGGGAATAATAATTAATATTGGATGGTATTATTTTTCTTAAAATAGCCGGTATAAACAATAAGTTTATATATGTTGAAGTGGATATATTATTTTATCATATTATTCTAGATGATATGATGTACAAGTATTGCTAACTATTTATGCCGAGATAGTCTAGCCTGGTAAGGCGCGAGACTGGAAATCTCGTGGGCATTCCGCCCTCCTGGGTTCAAATCCCAGTCTCGGCGTTTATTAGTTTTTAACTTAGTTTTTTGTTTTAATTAATAAATACTTGTTAAACTGATATTTTTGCACTCTTAGCTAATATGCTAAGTTTTAAAATTGTTGAAAGAACTGTGCTTTGTAAAACAAAGCATTCGAATCTATTATTTTACGTCTCGTAGGTTCGCTCTATAAATGGAGGTTATTTAATGGAAGACGATTTCAAGCACTTAGTGCGTATTTCAAGAAAGGATGTAAATGGTAACAAAACCATTGAACAAGCTTTAACCGAAATTAAAGGTGTTGGAATATCTTTATCTAAAACTATGTGTCGTACTTTAGACTTAGATTTAGACGCTAAAATTGGATACATTGCTGACGAAGATGTTTTAAGAATTGAAGAAATTTTAGAAAATCCTCAAAAATTTGACATTCCATCTTGGATGTTAAACAGAAGGGAAGATTACGAAACTGGTGATGACATTCACTTAATTGAATCTGATCTTGACATGACTTTAAGAGATGATTTGAACAGAATGAAAAAGACCAGAAGTTACAAAGGTAGAAGACATGAAGTTGGTTTACCTGTTAGAGGTCAAAGAACCAAATCTACTTTCAGAAAAAGTTCTTCAGTTGGTGTAAAACGTTCACGCGGATAGGCATAGAGCTTTTTTTAGAAATTAATTATTTTAAATTCAATTTTATTAAGGAGATGTTTTAATGGGACAACCTAGAAAATCAAGGAAAAAGTATAATACACCACCACATCCTTGGAATGCGGAAAGAATTAAAAATGAAAATAAATTAATGACTAAATACGGTTTAAAAAACAAAAAAGAAATTTGGAAAGCTGATACTTTAGTCAGAAGATACAGTAGGGAAGCAAGATACTTACTTGGTTTCGGTGCTGATCAAATGGTCAAAGAAAAATTAGAATTATTAGGACACTTAGCTAGAACCGGTGTTTTGCCAGAAGGTGCTGCTCTTGAAGATATTTTAGATTTAAATGTTGAAGATATCTTAAGAAGAAGATTACAAACTATTGTTTACAAAAAAGGTTTAGCTCGTACTCCTAAAGAAGCAAGAATGTTTGTTGTACATGGTCACATAGCTTTAAACGGTAAAAAAATCAACTCACCAAGTTATGTAGTATTAGACGGTCAAGAAGATGAAATCGGATTTTACCGCTCTTCACCTGTAGCTAAACAAATTGAAGAGTACAACAAAGGTAAGGATAATAAAGCTAATACAGAAGAATAAAGGGTGTAATTATGGCAAAAGATGAAAAATGGGGTATAGCTAATATTTACTCATCATTTAACAACACTATTATTACTGTAACAGACATTACTGGTGCTGAGACTATTTCTCAATGGTCTGGTGGAAAAGTTGTTCGTGCAGACAGACAACAGGCTTCACCTTTCGCAGCAATGGCTGCAGCAACTAGAATCGCTGATGATGCTAAAGAAAAAGGATTTGTTGGATTACATATCAAAGTAAGAGCTCCTGGAGGTAACGGACCTAGAAGTCCAGGACCTGGTGCACAAGCAACTATTCGTGCTTTAGCAAGAGCTGGAATTAAAATAGGAAAAATCGAAGATATTACTCCTATTCCTCACGACGGTACTGGAAGACCGGGTGGTAAAAGAGGAAGAAGAGTTTAAGCGGAAGGGTTTAATATGGAGATAGAATTAAAAAGTCAAAGCGAAAATGAAATGGTTTTCATTGTTCGTGATGCAGAAGTGCCTTTTATCAATGCTATTAGAAGATGTGCAATGGTTAATGTACCTAAAATAGCAATTGAAGATGTGAATATTATTAGAAACGATTCTGCAATGTTTAATGAGGTACTTGCTCATAGACTTGGTTTAACTCCTTTAGTTTCTGATTTGGATGCACTTGAAGGATTATCATTACCAGAAGATGATGATTGGGATGTGTATGATAACGGAATAATGTTCTCTTTAAATGAAGTGGGACCTAAAGTTGTTTATTCTAAGGATTTAATATCTTCAGACTCAAAAATTAAACCAGTATACGACACTATTCCTTTAGTAAAACTTAAAAAAGGCGAAGAACTTAACATTGAAGCTGTCGCCAAAGTGGGTTATGGAAAAGAACATGCTAAATGGATGCCAACAACCGTATGTGTATACAAGCAATATCCTGAAATTACTTTTAATGAGGATGTTGAAATTGACTACGATTGCGCTCAGGCATGTCCTAGAGGTATTTTAAAATCAGACAGAAGATCCAAAAAAATCAAAATCTTGGACATTGAAGATTGCGCTATGTGTAAAAGCTGTGTAAGGGCTTCTGACAATGGTTACATTAATGTCGGATTCCGTCCAAATGATTTTATTTTCAGAATTGAAACTGATGGAGCAATGCCTCCTAAAGAAGTTTTATTAAAAGCATGTGACGTATTAGGTGAAAAAGCAGATAAGTTTATCGGATTTAGTGAAGAAGGAGGAAGTAAATAATGGTTAAGAAAGTAATAAAAACAAATCCTAACCTTATTGAACTTATTAATAAACTTTATGAACAATCAAG
>CAZQWN010000073.1:0-11070 GCA_964596915.1 uncultured Methanobrevibacter sp. | reverse complement strand
GGTGGAACTCAAGTTATTGTAGGTATTAAACCACAACTTGGAAGCCCATTCCCTGACACTCCGGATTTAGGAGTTTTAATGACTAATTGTGAAATGTTGCCAATGGCAGATCCTACTTTTGAACCGGGTCCACCTAGTGATGATTCCATTGAACTTGCACGTGTAGTTGACAGAGGCATTCGTGAAAGTGAATTGGTGGAATTGGATAAATTATGCGTTGAAGAAGGAAAACACGTTTGGATGTTATTCATAGATTTACATATTATCGATAACTGCGGAAACCTCTTTGATGCATGTGAATTGGCTGTAATGGCCGCACTTAAATCTACTAAATTGCCTGTTGCAACTATTGAAGATGAAGAAGTTGTCCTTAGTGAAGAAGAAACCTTTGACTTACCAATTAATAATGAATTAGCATTATGTACCTTTGTTAAAATTGGTGATAAGATGGTTATCGACCCAACATTGGATGAAGAAAGAGTTGCTAGCGCTCGTTTAAATGTTGGCGTTACTAAAGATGGTCACATTTGTTCCATGCAAAAAGGTGGACAAGAACCATTAACTAAAGATGAAATTCTTTATTGTGTAAATACTGCAGTAGGAAAAGTAAAAGAGTTAATTGAATATCTTTAAACGTCAGTTGGACGATTAAGATTTCTAAATTCTTTTTTTTCTATTTTTTTATTATCTATTAAAACAAATTTTGTATCTAATTTTGCTATTAGCCCTTTTATGTGTAAGATGTCTTCATTTACTAAATTTTCTATAACCTGGGAAATATTTTTATTGTATATTGAATGTAGCGGTTCGGATGTTTTTAATTTATTTTCTTTGTCATGGTAAGGAACAACAGCCTGATAATTTTTATCAATCTCGGAAAAAATAGTGTGGATATATTTTTTTGAAACATATGGACTATCACAAGGCAATATCAATGCATATTCGCTGTTGATGTGTGAAAGTCCGGTCATTATTCCAGGCAATGGCCCCTTATTTTTTATCTCATCCTCAACAAATGTGATGGTGTAGGCGTAATCTGCAGGATTAATGATTTCGCTATATTTGTCAATCCTTTCCCGGTTGTTTAAAACAATTATCACTTCATTTATTTCATGGTTTAATGTAGAAAGAATGTGTTTAATCATAGGTTTGTCTTGAATAATCATTGAACCTTTGTCACGACCCATTCTTCTACTTTGCCCTCCACATAAAATAATGCAAGATTTAATATTTTCATTATTTTCTATTTCACTACTCATATTAAATCTCTCCTAAAATCTATTCTTTTACGTATACGTCGGCATCTTCGTCAAATGGATTGGTACGTATAATCAATGCAATCATGTAAGGGTAATGTTTGTATAAATATTTTAAATAGTAAACCCATTCATAAACCAGTTTGTCATATACTCTTTGCATGTCTCCATTCAGGTGGCCGAAATCAGCATTATTAACTAATGCCAAATCGCTTCTGTGCACTAACTCTTCATCAAGGTGAAGAATAGCGTTAACTAGTTCGGTAAATTCCTCTTTTTCAAGCAAGTTTGGATTGTTTATCAGATTAATGATAAATTCCCTTTTACTTTCAAGAAATTCACTTAAATTACCTAAAAACTCTTCACGTTCTTCAGGACTGATGTCTGCTTGAAAATCAAGTGAAGAACCTTTAAGTTCAGCTAATTTATTGTCAAAGTCATCTTCTGTCCAATTTTTTATGGATTTTAGATTTTCAGTACTTGCTTTGTATTTGTTGACTGTACTTAACTGGTTGATTAATTCATTTCCAACTTCAGAAAAGAAAGTGCTCATGAGCATGTCCAGTTTTTCAAGTATAGCTTCTTTTTCTTTTCTTTCAATAATTTCATCAAGTAAAAATGCTACCAGTAATATGTCTACTGGAATAAATCCTAAATGTGTCCAAATATATGATATGATATGCTCTGCATCACCTAAAACCAGATAATTGGATCCGTATATGATTATTATCAAAATAACCATTAATATGGAAAATTTTACTTTCCAACTTAATTGTTTACTCATTTTATAATCTCCAAATTTCATTTTCTTTTTTTAGCAGTTATTATGGCTATCGGGTTTTCACTGATCATTAGGATTCCCCTATCGAGAATTCTACCATTTGAAGCATTAATTTCCATTAATTTGGGATTATATCCTAAACTTTTAAGTTTATTTATTGCTTCAACTTTAGTGTCCACTAATATGGCCGTAATTATAATTCTGCCATTTGAATTTAATTTTTCATGGATGATGTCCAAAATATTTTCTAATTGCCTGCCGCTGCCCCCAACAACGGCAATGTCAATGTTGTCAATATCTTTCAAGGCATTTGCCCCATCATCATTGATTAATGTGACATTGTCTCCAAGTCCAAATTTTTCAAGATTTTTTGAAGTTATCTCGATTGCTTCCGGGTTGGTGTCAATGGAAATCACTTCGCGAGCCCTTTGGGAAAATTCGCATGTAATCCCTCCGGTTCCACATCCGCAATCCACGACTTTATCTTCTGAAGTTACTCCAGATTTATAAAGTATTATGGCCCTTATGGCTTCTTTTGTTGGTCCTGGAACATCACAGGATTTGATAAAATCCTTATCTTCTAACATTCACTCCCACCTTTTAAATAAGTTATTTTCAATTTTCAATGAGTCTAGAATTTTTCCAACAACAAAATTGATTTGGTCATCAACAGTATCGTGTGTTGAGTAAAATCCGGGCATTGCAGGCAAAATTATAGCTCCTTCCTGTGATAATGTTAGCATATTCTGTATGTGAGCGCTTCTAAGTGGAGTCTCACGAGGCACAATCACTGTAGTCCTTCTTTCCTTAAGGCTGACGTCAGCTACTCTTGTGATTGTATTTGCCCCATAGCCATTTGCAATTGAGGATAATGTTTTCATGGAACATGGTACAATGGCTAGAGCTTCTGCTTTAAATGATCCGCTGTTGATTGAAGCAGTCAAATCATTGAAATCATAGTATGTATCCGCCAGACTGATTACGTCTTCTACACTGTAATCTGTTTCTGATTCGATAACAATTTTTCCGGCATCACTTATTACCAGACTGTTTTTTATATTTAATTCTTTTAATGCTTCGAGTAATCTTATTCCATATATTACTCCGCTTGCTCCTGTAATTGCAACAACTATCATTTTATCTCCTAGAATAGTTTAATCTGGTCATAATGAATTCCATGGAATTTTTCTCTATCGATTTCAGGCAAATCAAGGTAATTTTCTAATTTTAATTTTTTAAATTTGGATTTTTCACTTTCATCAACATAAACGCTGATGTCTGGAATATTGAATCTTGCTTTACTCAATGCTCCAATAATATTTGAAATCTCTGTTAACGGATATAGTTTTCCATCTACATTTACCTGAGTTTTCATTTCATCAAAGCGGGGATATTCAGCTATATTTACGAATACATAGTTTTTGTCAATGTCGTAGTCTTCTGCAATTTCCTCTTCCGCCTTTCTTAAATCGCTTTGTTCAATTTTATACATTTTTTCAGGATACTTAAAGTTGTCAAGTCTGATTGTCTTCACTCTTTTCATGATGTGTCTGTTGTCCAATCTTGCCATTATGTCATTTACAAAGTCATTTTCACAGTGCCTGAATATTCCGATAATTTCAGCATCATCATATTTGTAGATGTCATTTTCATTTATTATGTCTTCATCTATGACTGTTTTCAATGCCCTTCTGAACATGGAATTTACTATTCTGGTTGTGTGGTGCTGGTAAACACTTGGGTACATGAAATATCTTGAAACCAATGCTCCTTCAGCTGCCTGAACTCCTTTAATGTCCAATATTAATCCGTCCTCAAGTTTCAGGTTTGAAATTATTCGTTCATAATCAATAACTCCATAAGCAACTCCAGTATTATGGGAATCCCTTAAAAGGTAATCCATTCTGTCAACGTCAAGTTCTCCTGAAACGATTGGACCGAGATATCCTTTTCCGTTAACAATATCTACTATTTTATTCACGTCAAATTTTTCTTCAAGCAGATCTCTCATGGAAGTTTTTGTAACCACATGTTTGGTTAGTTCTTCATGAGGAACGGAAAGTACTCCTTCAGATACGTGTGAAAACGGGCCGTGACCGATATCATGTAAGAGAGATGAGGTTCTGATTAATTCAATGTCATCATTTGACAATCCAAGTTCTGTTGACAATTTGGATCCCAGATTCATTGTTCCGACTGAATGTTCAAATCGTGTGTGGGTAGCTCCCGGATAAATTAAGCTAATCAATCCAAGTTGTTTTATCCGTCTTAAACGTTGGAATTGTGGCATGTCCATAATTCTTTCTTCAAATTTGTTTAAGCTAATATCTCCATAGACACTGTCTCTGATAAATTTTTTCTTTTCAGTCATTTTCCCAGCTCCAAATCATCTATTGTTGTATTAATATCAGTTTTCCATGTATCATTCCATTCTTCTATTGTATCATTTGTAGTATTAGTGGTATTATTTGTTGTATTTTCAACTTTTGGGATTATTGTTGGAACTTCATCAATATAATTGGGTTCAAATGAATCATTTTCAATTGCATTTAACTTATATGAGTCGTTATCTTCAGTTATTGTTAAACTTGCAAATGCGCTGCTGATTGTAAATGCAATTGTTGCAATAATTAAAAATACTATTAAATTTGCTTTTATTGAGTCTTTCATAATAACACTAATTTTTATTTCATATAATAATTAAACTATACTATTATTATTTATTTAAAAAGCTATTATTTAATTGTTATTGAAAATTACTAATTTAAATGGTTTTTTTAAATGCAACATTGTTTTTCAAATGCGAAATGTTTATATGCTATTGTTAACTATTATCATATATCGGAAGTATACTTCCGACATATTACTTCCGACTATTCGGAAATTTTTATTTAAAATTAATTGAGAAGATATAATGGATTTGATTTTTAGTGCAGGTGACACAGCATGGGTACTCATTTGCAGTCTTTTAGTACTTTTAATGAGCATTCCTGCTGTAGCCTTCTTTTATGGTGGATTAAGTAAACGTAAAAATGTTTTAAATACAATTTTTTTAACTTTCATAGCATTTTCAATAGTGAGTGTTATATGGGTGATATTCGGTTACCAATTTGCTTTTGGTAGCGACATAAACGGATTAATCGGTTCTCCAACTAATTTCTTCCTGCAGGGAATTGGTCTTGAAGACTTAACCGGAACAATTCCAACATTACTATTTGTAATGTTTCAATGCGCTTTTGCAGGTTTGACTGTTGCTCTCATTTCAGGTGCACTGGTTGGAAGGATGAAAACAAAAGCATGGGTAATTTTTACAATTCTCTGGTCATGTTTAGTATATGTCCCCGTGGCCCACTGGGTATGGGGTGGAGGATGGCTGATGCAACTGGGAGCACTTGACTTTGCAGGAGGTGCAGTAGTTCACATGAACTCCGGAGTGGCGGCATTGGCTGTCGCACTGGTATTGGGTAAAAGAAAAGACACTTCATTAATTCCACACAACCTGGGATATGCCGTTTTAGGAGCGGCATTGCTTTGGTTTGGATGGATGGGATTCAATGGAGGATCCGGACTTGCGGCAGATGGACTTGCAGCAAATGCAATAATAGTATCAAATGTTGCAGCTGCAATGGCTCTGATTGTTTGGACAGCTTTGGATACCTATATTGTCGGAAAACCGACAGTTTTAGGTGCAATATCCGGTGCAGTAGCAGGACTTGTTGCAATCACTCCTGCGGCGGGTTTCGTTGATGTTCCAGGAGCAATCTGCATCGGTGCAGTAGCGCCATTTGTATCATACTTTGCAATTTACTATCTAAAAGCAAAACTCGGATACGATGATGCTTTGGATGTATGGGGAATACACGGCATGTCTGGTGTATGGGGAGCAATTGCAACAGGAATATTTGCAGTGCCTTCAGTAGGAGGAGTAGCAGGATTGATTGCAGGAAACCCCAACCAGGTTGTCATACAGCTAATAAGTGTTGTTGCTACCCTTGCATACTCATTTATAATCAGCTTCATATTGGCTAAAGTATTGGATAAAGCAATGAATGGTATTAGAGTGGAGGACCATGAAGAGATTGGCGGACTTGATTCAAATCTTCATGAAGAGTCTGCATACAATTTTAACTAGGTGAAAATATGAAAAGTGTGGTTGCAATTATACGGGAAGAAAAGTTTCAGGATGTTAAAAATGCCCTTCTGGAGGTAGGATGCGAAGGAATGAATGTATCTGAAGTAAAAGGGCGCGGAAGTCAAAGGGGAATTAAAGAGTCATACAGGGGATCCAGCTACTGTATAGATTTAATTCCAAAAACACGTATAGAAATCATTGTCAAAGAGGAAGGCGTGGACACTATTGTCGAGGCAATAAAAAAAGGAGCCCACACAGGAAACATTGGGGATGGAAAAATATTCATTTATCCGATGGACAATGTAATCAGAATAAGAACTGGTGAAGAGGGGGACAGAGCCGTGTAGCCTGACTCCTAAATACGAACAACTTTGTTCATATATCTCCCTGGGAAATAGTGCTTAATTGCATTATTTCCTTTAATATTTAATAACAACACCACCAATGTCAGAAATGTCAACCCAAGTGCTGATTCCTTTAATCTCGTACAAATTGCCGTTGATGTATTCATAGGACACATCCTTATTATCGCTTACAAGATGAATGCTGCTGCCTTCAATGTCATCGACTCTTTTTATGATTCCGCCATATTCATCGGATTCGGCTACAACAATATCTCCAACATTAACGTCATGACTTTTGTTAACGAGAACCTTTTGACCGTCCTGTAGGGTTGGAAGCATGGAGGTGCCATCCACATTGACCATAACGGGGATTTGATTTTTACCAATGCTTGAATCGATATTTATTTTTGCATCATCAAGCCCATATCTTATGCAAATGTCCCTAACTCCATTTTCGTAATCTGAAAAGTCGGAAGTGGTGTCATTCATTACGTTAATGGTATAGGCACATATTTCGTTATTTAAACTTCCTGTATCTATTCCTGTAATGCCATATGTTGTGACGCTAACGTTTTCGCCATCAATATAAATGTCCACAGAATTATTGCTCAAATAGTTAAATGCAAAAAAAGCTATTAAAACAAGTATTATAAAAGCTAAAATATATTTTTTAGCCATCAAAATCACTCATCCATGATATTCAAGTCCATGTTCAGGAGCGCTTTCATTGTTTCAATATCAATTTGACCGGGAGCTGTAACGTCAGTTCCTGCTGCAAAAGTGATTGGTGAATCGAATTTGGATGCCATAACTCTGGTATAACTTCCCAAATCACCCATTGAGATGGCAATTGTATCCTTGCAGTGTGAAAGAACTGCCAATATTGTCAGTGTGTCTTCCAGGTTCTGCGGCATAAATGCAACTTTTGCAATATCTCCTAGTTCCTGTTCCTTTTCAACGATATACATTATTTCATTCAAATCAGGGGTTTTTTCAAAATCATGGTATGAAACAATTGTTTTAACGCCGGTATCATGGATTTTATTGATGTATTCATCATCGCTTTGAAGTTCAATGTCAACATAGTCGACCAGATCAGCACATTCATATAAAATATTGATTCTTTCATCCTCGCAACCGTTGAATGATCCTCCTTCTGTGCTAATCCTATTGGTGGCTATCATGGGAAAACTGATTTCTTCAATTGCATCTCTGATTTGTGAAATTTCAGGGTTTTTAAGACCGTCTATTCTAAATTCCAAGACATCTGCACCCTTGTCAATACAATCATTTGCCACTTCAACGACGTCTTTGCAATTGTCCTGAAAAATAGGAATTGCAATTTTTGTTTGCGAATACATTAATTAGTATATTTAAATATTGTTATTTATTAAATTTTCTTTAATCTTTATATAAAGTAAGAAACAAAATATATACCAATAAAATATTAATATTTTATTTAATTTTGCAATCAAAAATACAAGGTGTTAATTTGAAAATTACGGCTATAGGGGCAGATATATCTAGAAATGATGTGTCCTGTAGTTCTATGCTAGTAGAAACTATTGAAAAAAACCTTTATAAACTTAAAGAATTAGGTGCAAGGGATGCGGCTTTAACCAATGTCACTGGTGACGATGTTGTAATAAGTGCATTTGTCGAAGATGATTTGCTTGAACCTATTAATGAGGGTATTGTCAATATATTAAAAGAGAGTGCAGAAAACTTGGGAGATTTATCTGGAATTTCACAAAATCCTGATGATGCAGGTGAAGGAATTTCCTATGCCGAAGCAAAAATCAGGCCAGACAGATATCCCGATGCAATCGTTTTAGGTTTTGATACATATGGGGGAGAGCCGTTTGTAGGTGATGTTGCAAACTCAGCAATCGATGCTGCAAAAGGCATGAAAAATTTAACTGATGTGTCAGACTATATCGAACCTAAAATAAGAAAAATACCCGGTGTCGGTTATGTTTCACCTGAAACTGACGATCCGGTTGTAGTGGCTACAATAGAAAATATTGAATCTGTCGGAGTGATAGCCAGTGCAATGATTGGTGCTGCACTAGGAAATAAAAATACTTATTTGGTAAAAAGGGGAACAACTTGTAATGTATTGCCGGGCAGTGTGATATTTTCAGCTACTGCATTTATGAATGGTAATGTTATAGATTTGGCTGTTCCATTTGAAAATAAAACTAGAATTTTAAGATAGGGGGTAAATATTATGATTTTATTAAATGAAGATACAAAGTGTTTAGTTCAAGGGATAACAGGTAAACAAGGGTCATTCCACACAGAACAAATGTTGAAATACAATACAAATATTGTTGCAGGACTCACACCTGGAAAAGGAGGTCAAAAATTTTTGGACAAAGTTCCAATTTTCAATTCAATGGAAGAAGCCACTGAAGAAGTTGACATCAACGCTTCAATTATTTTTGTACCTGCAAGATTTGCAAAAGATGCTGCTTTTGAAGCAATCAGACATTTGGATTTGGTAGTGATTATTTCAGAGCACATTCCTGTTCATGACAGTATGAAAATCATGGCATATGCAAAACAGATGGGAACTACCGTTATCGGACCTAACACTCCTGGAATCATTTCTCCGGGTGTCGGTAAATTAGGTATCATGCCGACCCACATCTTTTCACAGGGTAACGTCGGTGTAATTTCCAGAAGCGGTACATTAACCTATGAAATTGCAAGCGAACTTACCAATGCCGGAATAGGTCAGAGTACTGCAGTGGGAATCGGTGGAGACCCTGTCACCGGAGACAATTATGTTGATATCCTAAAAAGATTTGAAAAGGATGACCAGACTGAAGCAGTTGTTTTAATAGGTGAAATCGGAGGAACTGCCGAAGAAAGAGCCGGAAAATTCATTGCTGAAGAAATGACCAAACCTGTCGTATCATACATTGCAGGAAGAACAGCACCTCCAGGCAAAAGAATGGGACACGCCGGAGCTATCATTCAAGGTTCTTCAGGTACTGTTGCAAGTAAAACCAAAGCCTTAAATGAAGCCGGCGTGGAAGTAGCTAAAAAACCGTCTGAAATTGTAGAATTGCTTGGAAAGGTAATGTAGATGTCAAATCAGGAAATTATTGATAAATTGTTGAAAGGCGAAATGAAACTCTATCAGGTTGATAAAGAGGTTTCAGCTCATGAGGCAACCGACATCAGAAGGGAATTTTTAGAGCAGAAATACGACTTGAATTTATCCAATATTTCTAATTACACTTTGGATATGGAAAGGGCATCCGCCCGTAACATTGAAAACTCAATCGGAGTGCTGCAGCTTCCGATGGGAATTGCAGGTCCTTTAAAAATCAACGGCGAATACTGCAAAAGGGAAGTCTTTGTTCCGCTGGCAACCTCTGAAGGAGCGCTTGTCGCATCAATTAACAGGGGTGCTTCAACCATAACCGCTTGTGGTGGTGTCAATGCAAGGGTGGTTTCAGATATCATGACTCGTGCACCCGCCATAAAATGTGACGGTGTGGGGGACGCCTTAAAAATCAGACAATGGTTTGTCGATAATTTCGATGAGCTGAAAGAAATAGCAGAAAGCACAACTTCACACGGTAAATTGGTCAAAATAGATCCTATCCTAATCGTTGGAAGCTATGTATATCCAAGATTCGTATTCTCAACCGGAGACAGTATGGGAATGAATATGGTAACAATAGCTTCAGAAAAAATTCTAGAAAAGCTTGCAGAAGAGACAACTGCAACACACATTGCATTAAGCGGCAATGTATGTGTGGATAAAAAACCTGCTGCTATAAACATCGTTGAAGGAAGAGGAAAAAGCGTTATAGCAGACATATTGATACCTGAAGAAATTGTAGAAAAGAAACTCAAAACCACAGCTGAAGCAATTGTTGAGGTAAACATTGCCAAGAATTTAATCGGTTCTGCAGCCAGTGGAAGCATGGCATACAATGCTCATTATGCCAATATGGTAGCGGCCATATTTTTAGCAACAGGTCAGGATGCAGCTCATGTCGTTGAAGGCTCTTTAGGAATTACAACTGCAGAAAACAGAAACGGAGATTTATATTTCTCTGTTAACCTGCCCGATTTGCCAGTAGCTACTGTCGGCGGCGGAACAAGTCTTGAAGTGGCTCATGAAGGACTGGAAATATTAGGTGTTGCAGGTTCAGGCAAGGCCCGTGAATTTGCAGAAATCGTTGCAAGTACAGTTCTGGCAGGTGAACTTTCACTTGTCGGTGCACTGGCGGCAGGACACCTTGCAAGAGCTCACCAGGAACTTGGACGAGGATAATATGGATGATTTTTTAGATGAATTATATCCTGAGCTAACATTGGAAACAGAGGATATAATCATGACATTATCTATAAAAAAGGATTATTCTCAAATTAAAGATTTTAATAAAAGAAAAGAAGAATTAATCAGGGATTTGCATGATTTCATCAATGAATTTGGTGAAACTGCCGAATCCGATGATTTTGTCAGATATTTTGATGACTAGTATTTGGAATCTATCTTTTCAAATACTTTTTTAATATTTACCTTTGTTTCAA
>CAZQWN010000072.1:0-11102 GCA_964596915.1 uncultured Methanobrevibacter sp. | reverse complement strand
AATATCTCTTCGACTTTGCTAACGTCCTTTTCAAGGCATCTCCAGCCTTCAGGTCTTCCGGTTACCTGAACATTACCCTCCACAAAATCCATTCTTTTGAATTTTCTAAAGTACGGCTTTACCTTTTCAAACTCTTCATCGGGAATTTTCTGGTTCAATCCGTACAGGTATCCGTATTCGTTAGCGTCATAGCATTTTGTTTCCATTTTCAATTCATTGTCTGCCATACATATCAATTTGTTTTTCAATGTATAAAAATTGTTGATTAGTAGTAAGTTATTTTTATTTAAAATACCAATATATGAATTATGGTAAAAGTAAGTATTATGGGGTCAACTGGAGTAATAGGCAAAAACGTTGCATTTACCCTTGCACGTGCAGATACAGTTGATGAAATCGTATTCTTTGCTAGACCTCAAAGTGTTGAAAAAGCGAGAGGAGAAACATTCGACATGTATGATGCACTTGCTGCAGAGGATATTGATTGCAAACTAACACCAACTTCAGATTTTGAAGATTTGAAAAATTCTGCTATCGTACTTATTACTGCAGGCACTCCCCGAGAAGAAGGAATGAACAGAAGGGATTTGGCAATTCCTAATGCTAAAATCGTTGATAATTATGCAAAAAAAATAGCTATTCATGCACCCGACTCAATTATTTTAGTTGCAACAAATCCTGTTGATGTGATGACAACAGTTGCACTGAAATCATCAGGTTTTGATAAAAAGAGAGTCATTGGTATTGGAAACCACTTGGATTCATTAAGGCTTAAGGCATATTTCTCAAGACAGATTAACATTAACAGTTCCGAGGTACACACACGTGTCATTGGAGAACATGGAGACCATATGGTGCCTCTTTTAAGTTCAACTACAATAGGGGGGATACCGTTAAAGTATTTCGTAAGGTCCGTTGACATGGAGATTCCTCGGCTTATAAATAGGCTTAAAAAGGCAGGAAACACAATAATTTCTAAAAAAGGCGCAACAGAGTATGGGCCATCTTACGCTATTTCAAACTTGATTTCAACAATAATTACTGACTCACATAAAATATTGACAGTTTCAACATATCTGGAAGGAGAAGTCGGGGATGTTTATAATGTGGCATTGGGAGTTCCTGCTGTTTTATCTAAAAAAGGCATTGCCATGGTAGTTCCTATTCATATGAATGATTTTGAACTCCATGAATTTAAGGAAGCTGCAGAAATTGTAAAAGAAACAACTGATGATGTTTTAGAATCGCTTAAATTATAAATCTGTCAGTCAAGTTTGAATAAATATATTAAAATTGGAGAATCAAGTTTAATTTTCATGGGAGAATTTGCAAAATGAAACTAGTAGTTCAAAGGGTATCTCATGCAAGTGTCGAGGTCGACGGTGAAATTACCGGCAAAATCAGTGAGGGATTGATGGTTTTAGTTGGATTCGGTGAAAATGATACAGAAAAGGAAGCCGATTATCTGGCTCGTAAGGTGGCTAAACTAAGGGTCTTTGCCGATGAGGACGGGCGTATGAATAAATCTGTGTTGGACATTGGGGGAAAGCTATTGCTTGTTCCTCAATTTACATTATATGGAAAGGTTAAAAAATACAGACCTTCATTTCACAGGGCTCTGAGTCCGGATAAGGCAACAGTATTGTTTGATTACTTTGTGGAAAAATGCAGAGAATATGTTGAAGTTGAAACAGGAGTATTCGGTGCATTCATGAAAGTTGATTTGCTCAACGAGGGACCGGTAACAATTTTACTTGAAAAGGACTATGATGATTAATACCATTTTATATACATGCACTGATATATTTAATATTGAGGGATATAAATGTCTGGTGAAATTACAAAAGCACAGGAAATTAAAAGACTCACAACGCCCTTAAAGTTTAGGGATTCAAAGGCGTATGACAGTGAAGGCAATTTAATTAAATGTGTTGAAACACTATCTGATGTAAGATTCATAATGGAACCTCGCAGGGGCATCTTAACTGATGACGAGATTCTTCAATATGCTCCCGATTCCAAGGCGGCGTCAAAAATCAAATTGGATAGGGGCGTAGGAAATATTCAGGATGCATTGCTGGTTCACGAGTCACTTCCGTGGTTTTTGGGAATTTATTATGTAATTTTAATTGGCATTTTAATTCCGATATCCTATCATAGAAGCTCATTAGGACTTATAATCCTTTTAATATTATTTATTGTTCCTTTGGTTTATGCATATATGGTTTTAAACTTAAAAAGAAGTGCTCCAAAAAGAATCACTCAAAAAGCTAAAGGAAAAATTCAAAAATCCTCAGATGTGACTGGGTTTGAAAAGCAGAAAGTTGAGCCTCAAAGCAGGAATCTGTTAAAGGATTATGAAAGGGAAGTAAATAATTTAAAAGTGGTATTTGATGTAAAAGAAAAAGTCGTATGTGAGTTAATAGAAAAACGTTTTACGCCTCCACAGCTTACATATGATAAATTCATGGCAACAGTTAAAAGCTGCAATAAGATATTTTACTCTCAGGCGGATGCCTGTTCAAATATAATAGAGTTAGCCAATGAGGACACACCAAGAATAAGGCAAGAGCTAAATAATAAAATTAATATAATGAAAAGAATTATAAATCAAATAGAAGATTTAACAAATGAATTGGTAATCAACATCAATTCAGATTCAAACTCAAAAGATGAAGTTAATGTTTTATTGGAAGATATGGAAGATTTAATAGATTCTGTAAAAGATTATAAAAGTGATTAGAATGAGTAAGAATTGTCCAAATTGTGGTGAAAATCTGCCAGATGATGCACATTTCTGCGGTAATTGCGGACATGATTTCTTTAAAAAGGACATGCCATCCAAAGCATCTGCAGGTACCGGTTCTGGTTTTGATGCTAAAATATTTTTAGCAATCATAGTCATCGTTGTCCTAATTGTTGTAGGAATATTTTTCGCTATAGGTTCTGGCGTCGGAGATTCTTCTACAACTGAAAACGTGGAAACTAAGGAAGTGGATTTGACAATAACTGAAGTGAATGGTTATTCAAGCAGTTCATCTTCTCCAAAAAGCTATACGTTATACACTGAAGCATTATTCAACAAAGTTCCTTCAGAATTAAAAGGATACAATGTCAAAACAACTTATGTTGATGTTAACGGAACAGAGATAGGTTTTAAAACCGAAACTCTATCCAATGTTTATTACGATACTGATTATTCAATTAGCTTTGGATTTTATACAACATATAAAAAACCTAATCCCGACCATGTGAATGTTGAAATAATTAAAGATGGAAAAACAATTGAAAACTTTACTCAAAAAATCGATCAAGGAAAAATTCAATACCTAAATTAATGGTGATATTATGGCTGAATTCTCATTAGACATAGATGAAATCAAAAATGATGTTGAAACAACAATAAAGCAAGAAGAAGAAAAATTGGAGAACTCAAATTTAAAAAACAAGGCACAGGACAATGCTGTTGCTATATTTGACACAGATTTTGATAACCCTCAGGAAAGGGAAAGTATCTTAAAACCTCTTGACAACTTTGGTATGGCAGACATGTCAAAATCAGCATCTAGAAATGAAATTTTGGCTACTAGGGTCGTGGACATATCCAAAGGAGGTAAGGATGCCGAAAACATCGGTGACAAATTGGCAGAACTTGACAGGCAAATGAAGGATTTGGATCCAAGCAAGGTTGATTTTGCCAAAAAAGGAGTATTGGGAAATATATTGAATCCTGTCAAAAAATACTTCGATAAATATGAAAAGGCGGAAGTGGCAATTTCAAACATTATGGAATCACTTGACAACAGCAGTAAGGTATTGCAAAATGACAACACCACTCTTTTGAATGAAGAAAACAATTTAAGGGAAGTTACAAATAAGCTATTGGCTGACATTGAACTGGGTAAGCAAATGGATGATTCAATTGAAGCCCAAATTCAGGAAGCTGAAATCAACGGTGTTGACCCTCAAAAAATCAAGTTTGTACGTGAAGAAATATTGTTCCCTCTCAGACAAAGAATCATGGACATGCAACAGCTTATTGTTGTAAACCAGCAGGGAATAGTTTCACTTAATGTAATCAGAAGGAACAACAAGGAACTTATCCGTGGTGTGAACCGTGCTAAAAACGTGACTCTTTCAGCATTAAGAACCGGAGTAATGGTTGCAACTGCTTTATATGACCAGAAAATTGTAATGGACAAGATTAACATATTAAATGAAACTACAGAAAACATTATTGAATCAACTTCACATATGCTTAAGGAGCAGGGAAGCGAAATCCAAAAACACAGTGCTGAGACAATGATATCACCTGATGTGCTAAAGGCATCATTTGCAGAAGCCCTTCAGGCCATTGAAGATGTAAGTACATATAAGGAACAGGCACTTCCTAAAATGAAGGAAACAATTAACATGTTCTCAGATATGGCTAATGACGGTAAAAAAATAGTTGAACAAATTGAAACAAGCAACAATAACATATTAGAATAAAATGAACGTCTTTGAAAAAATCACAAGATCCTGGTGGGTACTCCTTTCATTTATACTCTTTATAAATGGTACAGGATTCCTCTATATAGGTTCCAAGCATAATAACAGAAATTGGATTATGGAGGGTATTGCATATGAAATACCCTGGATTTTATACTTTGCATACTTTGCAATGTTCGGCAATCCGAATCTGAACTTCTTTATTCCAAGCAGTCTAATATTGCTTTGGGCAATGATACTTTTGTTTGTAAGTATTGTACGTTCAGTCTGGGTTGCAGTTAAACTTGCAGATGTATATGACAATATGGAAAAATATACAATCCAATCAACCGTTTTGGATAACCATAAGAATGGTGAAAATAAGGATAATCCATTAACCAATTTAGGCTGTTGCCTGTGCATAATAGTCATATTTATAGTGTTTTTAATTGTTGTATTGTGAGAATATGAACAAAAAAATAAAGATTGCAATCGTAATAATAGTTGTTTTGATTTTGGGATACGGAATATATTATCTCACCAGCTATTATCCTGCAGAAGACAATGTCGGCCAATATTTAAATGGCAGCGGCAATGTTAGCGTTATAAAACAATCCAATGGCCTTCTTTTGGATGGTCCGGCGAATGATTCGGCATTAATATTTTATCCCGGTGCTAAAGTGGAATACACTTCATATCTGCCAATGTTTACAGATTTGGCAAGTCGGGGCGTTGACTGCTATATTGTGGAAATGCCGTTCAATATTGCATTTTTCGGCTCAGACAGTGCCAATTCCATAATTGAAAACTCAAGCTACAGTCACTATTACATGTCAGGTCATTCTTTAGGTGGTGTTGTGGCATCATCCTATGCAAACAAAACTTCAGGCATTGATGGAGTCATACTTTTTGCAGCTTATCCTACCGAAGACATTAACATTCCAGTATTGTCAATATATGGTTCTGAAGATAAGGTTCTTAATCTGGAGAAATACAATGAATCCAAATCATTAATTAAAGGTAATTTCACAGAATTTGTTGTAGACGGTGGAAATCATGAACAGTTTGCTTATTACGGCACACAATCCGGTGACGGTAAAGCCACAATAACTCCTGAAAATCAGCAAAGGCAGTGTATAGATGAAATTGTTAAGTTTGTTGAAACTTACAGTTAACTTATTTTTTTAATGAAAAATATATTTGCAATAAATAATAAATTAATGTTTATGATGGGAAACGATTGGGACTTGGCTTTAGCGGATGAGTTCAGAAAGGATTATTTTTTAAAGATAATGGATTTTATCGATAATGAATATAGTTTAAAAACAGTATATCCTCCTTATGAGGATATTTTCAATGCATTTAAATTAACACCTTTAAGCAATGTAAAAGTTGTCATTTTGGGTCAGGACCCTTATCATGAGAAAGGTCAGGCTCACGGCCTTGCATTTTCAACTCCCGATGGCAGGCCAATTCCAAGATCTCTGAAAAACATTTTCAAGGAGATTAATTTTGAGTACAATTATCCGATTCCCGAGTCAGGATGCCTTGAAGGATGGGCGAAGCAGGGAGTCTTTTTATTAAATACTGTTTTGACAGTTGAGGAAGGTAACGCCAACTCCCACAGCAAATGCGGTTGGCAGACTTTCACAGATAAAGTCATTGAAATTTTAAATAAGCAAACACAACCTATTGTTTTTATGTTGTGGGGAAAGCAGGCTGAAAAGAAAAGGGAATTGCTGAGAAATCCTAATCATTTGGTGCTTGTTACATCACATCCGTCCCCGTTTTCTGCTAGGCGTGGATTTTTGGGATGCAATCATTTCAAAATGGCAAATGAATTTTTAAGCGAAAATGGATTGGATGAAATTGACTGGAATTTAAGCAATGAAAGTCAGTTGATGTAGATTGGCTTATTTAATTTTGTATTTTTTAACATTAGTTTCAATTAAATTAAAAAATAGTATCATTAAATTATACTTTTTTCTATTGTATACTATTTTAATGATACATATCTTTAAGGATATTGCCTTGAAAATTGTTAGGTCATGACTCCTAAGTTAATGCCGCCACTTCCGAAAGTAACAAAGGAATGGTGTCCGCTGTCTTGGGTCGGATAATCATATCTTTGGGATTCAAGAGCATTGACGATTTTGTCGTTATTATATTCTTCGTTTAAAATATAATAAAACTCTTCATGTGAATATTTTGATGGAGAAGAACTTTTAACTATTTCCTTGATTTCTGAGGTAATATTTTCACCGTACCATGTAATGTAGTAGAACTCTTCTCCTGCTGAAAACCACAAAACAGAATTGTTCTTTTCACTATACCTGTCATAGCCCATAAAATGAATTGCATCATGGCCGGAAACGTTAACCTTCTTGATATGGCTGTTATGCTCCATAAAATAACCGTAAAGGCTCATAAGATTCGGATTGACATATCTGATTGTAAACACATGAATGTCATCATCAAATTCATACATGTTAAAGTCGCTTTTGTATGGATTTTCATATTGCGGAGGAATCTTGAAGGTTTCATAACCCACATTGGCGGTTGTCCAGTTGGATGAGTCAATTGCACTTGCGGCGTTCATCAAAATGAACAGTGACAATAGGATAACGATGACTTTTTTCATCATGGTAATAGTATGTGTTCAAGCTATTTAAATAATTATCTCATAGTCCACTTTCCTGTTGTCCCTCATTCTGGAGTCCATATCAACCAGATCATAAACCAAAGGATTTCCCATAAGCATCATCCATATCTCATATGTGGTCTTTACAAAATCGTCATTTAGTCTGATGTGGTCATGGACAATAGGGCATTTGTATGGAAATTCTGACTCGTCAAAAATCAGGTGAAATTCTCCCTTTTTGTCAAGGTGTGGAATCAAAGGAAATGTCCTGCACTGGATTGGTCTGATTGACCTGTCGCATTTAGGAGGGTTTGTGCATTTTACAAGATAAATCTGCCCTTTCCATGAGTGAGGATACTTGATTTGTGAAGAATCAATGTAATATAGGTCAAAGTCCGTTGAATCCTCATACATCAGTTCTTCACCAGGAAGCAGGTATAGTGCAAGTTCCTCGTTTCTGTAATCCTCTGCATCATATACGCAGCATACTTCACCGCATAACTTTCCACAGTCAAAATCCACAGGTGAAACCTCATCCAGTCTTTTATAGATTCTTTCAATTGATTTTTTCATTTCATAAGCAGTAATTTCCATATTATCACATAATATTTTAGTTTTTAATTTTAAGTAATTTGTGTAAACTAACACTAGTTAGTTTTATTTTCACGGAGCTCAAACAGGCCATAAAAACGATGCAATAAAAAAACATTCAAAATGCTCATATTGTATTAGATGATGATGAAAAAGCCCTTAACATCGGGTGCAACACGTTAATAGTGTTGTATTGTTTGGAAATATAAAAACAATATCTGATGAGGATGGAAAAGTTGAAATATTAACCTAGTGTGACAAGTTCTTCCCTACTCATGAAGAAGCTGGGGATGAAATCAATCCCATGTTGCATAAAACGGAAACTTTGAGATAACAATTGACCAGATGAGTGGAAAATTAGTAATGGAATAGCAATAATCATTAAATTTAATAATTACTTGGGATATAAATTAAAATAATTATGTTTGATTTAGATTCAGTTGATAAAATTTCATTCAGGTACTCAAATAATGCTCCTATAGGGTATGATGTTAGTGAAATCATGTATACTTTTGATTTCATTTACCAGATATTGAAAAGAGATGCAGATATAAACAGTGCCATAAGAGGAGTGGCCAATGAGTATGGTTTAACTAAAGAGTATTTGAAAAATTATTTAATCGAAAATAAATATATTCTAACCAAATCAAACAGAAACGAATTTTCAAAGCAAGTTAAGAAATACTCCACCAAACGTCTGAAAAAGATTCTAAAAAAGCATGGACTTAAGAAATCCGGAAAACGTGAAGCTATAGAAGAGAGAATATTTGAAAACAACCTGCTTGGAAATTCATATTACCTGTCCTCAAAGTCCAAGGTATTCTATAAAAACAAGAAAAGAAGAGTTAGAATTTTCAATGAATTTTTAGAGGACTATTACTATTTTGATGAATTCAATGAATATTACATGGAAAACTACAGGAAAAAAGAGGATAAAATTCCTGTAGAATTTGTAAAGAAATTTATCCGGAAATCCTTTGATGAAAATGACCATAGGATGTATGTCCTGAACAATCAGGTAATGGTTGAAATTTACGCCAATAAGGGCCAATACAAAAATATGCTGGAGTATGTATTGAGAAATTTCTGCATCAACTTAAATCCGATATGGAAACTGGACAATTTGAATGAACATGGGGGAATTCCAGTAATGACATATGATGACCTGATGTTTTTAAATGAAAAACTGGGTAAAAACAGAATCATTTCCCTATATTACGTCGTTTGGGATTCATTTAATTTTAATGAGATAATTGTTTCAAAATATATTGGATACAGATACCTGAAGGATATCCTGAATCTGAAAGATTATAACAGAATTAACAAAGAGTTGTCTGATAAGTTCTATTCAAATGAGGATTTGAAAATCAAAAGAATAACTCAAAAAACTTTATTTGATTTTTAAATGATGAATTAACCATCAATATATTAATTTTTAAAAAAATAAGAATTGATAGCTAACGCTATCAATTTGGTCTGTCTGTATTGAATTTATCACTTGATTTGATTCCCACAAGTGAGGCAAACACTGAAAGCACGCAAGCCACGGTACATATCAGACAGATTATCTGTGATGCCTGTACAATCATGCCCGCATATTGCGGTGCCAGTTCCAGATTGCCCATAACCCAGGCGAATACCAGTGTCAGAAGACCCAGACTCATTGTCTGGCCGATTGTTCTCATTGTTGCCTGTGATGCTGAAGCGGTCGGAGCGTCCTTTGGAGGAACTGAACTCATTATCGCATTCATGTTCGGACTTGAGAAGAGTCCCATACCGATACCTTGCAATACCATCGCCAAAACAACAACATACAACGGTGTATCTCCATTAAGGAATGTTAGAATGGCAAGTGCAACGGCAGCAATGCCGATACCGATAGCAGCAAGTTTCTGCGGATGTATTCTATCTGAAAGCTTGCCTGAATTAGGAGCCATTATTGCCATGATGATAGGTGTTATAATCAGTATCATACCTGACATCTGTGCATCCCAGCCCCTTACGTACTGGAAGTGGTAGTTAAGTATTGTTGTAACAACCATTATAGCCAGATAGCTGCATAAAGCCGCTATGTTGGATGAGGTAAACTTCTTGTTTTTAAAGAGATTCATGTTGAATACAGGGGAAGTTTGCCTTAGCTCGTAAGCTGCGAATATTGCAAGTAGGATTATGCCTACAACAGTCAGTATTTTACCTGTTGTAGTAATCAATGTTGTAAATCCATAGATAAACGCTAAAATTCCTATTGCGTATAAAATGGACCCGACCTTGTCGATTTTATCATTTTCATATGTTTTCCATTCCTGTGGGATTTTTAAAATCATCAGTATGATACATAAAACCAAAAATGGAATCACAAAGTAAAACATTGCCCTCCATCCGAGATTGTGGACAAGAAATCCGCAGATTACCGGTGAAAGGGATGTTGCAAGATAAACTCCTGTTACAGTAAATCCCAATGCCTTTCCTCTGTTTTGCGGTTTGACCGCCTGAACTACCATCGCCATTGCAGACACGTTTAGAAATGCAACGCCAGCGCCCTGAATCATTCTAAATACCATAAATGATTCTGTTGAAAATGCAAGGCAGGCACCGATTGACCCTGCCAGGAACACCAATATGCCTGCAAGCAGTGATTTTTTAACTCCGAATTTACCTGAAATTTGGCCTGCAGGCACTGTAAATACAGCAACCACCAGGAAAAATATTGTAGGCACCCAGTTTTGGATGACATTGTTCATTGCAAAGTCCTGTGCAATTGCAGGAACTCCAATGATAATACCATTTGACAAAAACACCGCAAAAAATGATGTTATAAATGATATAAATATTACATATGTTTCGAATTCTATTTTCATAATCTAGCCTCTTTTTTATAAGTTTTCAGTTAGTTTCATTCCATTGATTGCAATTTCCTTTATTCTTTTTTTAAGTTCATAATCTTCATCTGTAATTCCGACTTCAGCTTCCCAGTCCTTTGAGATTTTTCTTAATTTGGGGACTAGTTCATTTCCTTTCGGGGTTGTCCTTAACATGTATTTTCTCCTGTTTTCAGGATTGACTTCCCTTTGGATATAACCCTGGTCTTCAAGTTTTTTAAGTGATTTGGCAACATTTGCCTTGCTTTGACCGAACATTGCAACCAGATCGTCTTGAGAAATTCCTGGATTGTCGTATATCCCCATTATGAATCTCATTTCATGGCCTAAATTCAAGTCTTTGATTTTTGAATTGAGATATTTCATCTGGTTTTTTGAAATATTATGTATCCATGCAATGAAGGGTGAGCTGTCCCATATTCCTTGTATGTAATCATCCTGATTCATGATAAAAAGTTAGTTTCATAAAATATATAAATGTTTCTTATGAAACAGTTAATTAGTAAACAGTTATTTTTATT
>CAZQWN010000071.1:0-11271 GCA_964596915.1 uncultured Methanobrevibacter sp. | reverse complement strand
GAAAATAAACAATAATAAAAAAAATTTTAAATATGGATGAAAATATTTAAATTAATGATTTTACATAATAATTATTACTATAAACTAGGATTGAAAGGGATAATATGAATGGATTAACCATACTACTTTGGATAACAATTTTAATAATTGGTGTAATTGCCATAATTGCAGTTAAATTACACTATAAAGGACATGAACTAGAAAAAGATGAAGAATCAATCATACCTACGGATACTATAAGTGGATTGATGTCTTTTGGTAAGGAAAAAAGTTCAAATAGTAATCCTAAAAGTCTTTCCCCTCAATCTCACAATAATTATGATTATCCAATTAAAGAAGTTGTCGAAGAGAAATACGATATTTATGAAGCTCCAAAAGCTGAAAATTACTCTTATGACAATTTTGAATATGAATCTCAAAATCAAGTACTTATAAACTATAAAAATAAAGTTGAAAAATTCCAAGAACCAATGACTCAAGGCCAGGTTGAAATTATGACTCAAGATAATGAAAAACATGAATTAAAAGATTTATTTACTATTGATGAACTTATTAAAGAATCTAAAAGAAAAGATAGTGAAAGAGAAAAAGAAGCACAACAAATTAATAAAGATGATGAAGATTTAACAGAAATTAAAGAAAGCATCAGAAGAAAAAAAGAAAATGAGGATATTGAAGAAAATCTTATTGAAGAAATATTAGCTGATGAAGAAATTGGAGAAATATTAGGTCTCGAAGAAGATTCAACTGAAGAAGTTGCGGAACAAAAATCAGAACCAACCATTCAAGATATTATCAATGAAACTGATGCTAAAACAGCTGAAAGCGTCGAAGAAACACCAACAGAACCAACAATCGAAGAAACACCAACAGAACCAACAATCGAAGAAACACCAGCAGAACCAACAATCGAAGAAACACCAGCTGACGAAACTGCTCAAGACATTTTAGAAGTTGAAAAAACTGTTGAAGAAAAAATTGAAGAAACAGAAACAACCCCAAGTGAAATAGAATCCCCTTCACAAAAAGACATTGCAGAAGTTATTGATAATGCATCACAGGAAATTGAAGAAAAAGAAATCGAAAGCATTTCAGAAAGTGACAATATTACTGATGTATTACTAAATTCAGAACAAGAATCTGAAGAAGAAATTATTAAAGAACCTGTTTTAAAATCACCTACTAAAATTAATGAGACAAAAACTGATGAATTTACTGCACTTGATGACAGTAATTTAAATGAACCGGAAATAGATAATGATTTAGATTACAGGAAAGATTTAGCTAAAATCACAAATACAATTAAAAGTTCAAGATTATTCCAAGATGTTAAAGACAAGTTAAAAGGAGAACCAGAAGAAGAAATCGATCCTATTGAGGATTTACAAAGCTCATACATCAGAAACGTTAATGAATATGAAGAGGAATATGATGAATATGCTCCAATCATCAATGAAACTCATGATGAATTTGGTGAAGTCTATGAACCTGAAGAAGATTATGATCAAGTCATGAGAGAAGAAAACACTCGCAGACTAATGAATAATGTTATCACACCTAAACCTGAAATAGCTAAACCAAAAATTGAAACTATAAAATCCAAACCTGAAAGAAGTAACATAAAAATTCAATTAGGAAATTCAGATGCGGTTCTTAAAAAAGGAGACGAAATCATCTTCAAACATGACGGCGAAACATATTCCAGTCAAGTTTACGCAATTAATGGTGATGACATTTCTGTCAAATACAGAGGTAAAAAAATCATCATTAAACCTGATGATGTTAAAAAAATATATTAGAGTTATTTAATAACTCTTAACTTTCTTTTTTTGTTTGACATACAATAATATTTTTAACAATTTCATTAATCATGCCCAAATCATCACATCGAACTTGACTATTTTCCATCCACAAAATAATCGAAATAATACCTCGGATGAGTATTTTAACAAAACCTAATAGCTCAAATTAAAAATACTATAAAAATAGTCTTTTATCCATAATCTTTAAAAAAAAAAAGTTGAAGAAGAACTATTGAGATTCTTCCTTGTTTAATTTATAACTTCCGTTTTCAACAATATATTTAGGAACAATAACATTCAATGAACGAATAAGGTTTAAATAAAAGTCATCCAATTCCCTATCCGCATATGGATAAGTATATTCAAAAATATATAGGTTATTGTCTTCAACATATAAAAATTCATTACGACGAATCTCATTTTCACCATCAGAAAATGATGAGATTATCATATAATAAATATCATCATTTATGGCCAGAAAATCTGAAGTAATCAGATTAATCTTGTCATTATTGTTTAGATTCTTTTCTATATCTTCACGAATCTCCGGAAGACCAACCAATGTAGGGGTTGTTGAAAATTTAATGGACATTGGTATTTTAGTATTTACCAAGTACATGTCATTAAATTCATCCTTAGTAGCTATCGGTTCAAAATCTTTAGGCATTTCCAGTGTTACAAAGCCATTTGAAAACAATGTCACCAAAATCACCTATTTATGTGCATAGTAGAATATTAACTCATCATCAGCAATTTCATCCAAACGAGCGAATCCTACTCTTTCAAATTGAACTACATCCCCCACAGCCAAATCATTAAGTGTGATTTCGCCTAAACCGGATTTAACTGATGCATCATCCATAACAATTTTAACATTGACATTTTCATCCGCTGGAACCCATTGAATGATTCTGGCTTTCGCTTCCCGTGCATCTTCAAATGAAGTGGAATGGTAAGTTACATCCTCACCGTTAATGTCAACATTTACAGCATCCATAAATCTGAATAATCCGTCTTTAATATCAGAAGATGCTAAATATACATTTCCGTCAAATGGTAAATGCCTGTTCCCCCTATCCAAGTGGTCTGCATGAAGCGGCCTTTCAATGTCAACTTTACCATCATCATAACCCCTGACAGTGACCTTTACAGGATCTTCACAGAAGAAGTATCTGTTGGCTACAGGTTCCAAAAAGTTACGGTTTAAACCATAAATCTTTTTCCAGCTGATAGCGGAATCTGCCATTTTTACACCCATTTCGGTTATTAACTCATATATGGTTCTCGGATCAATTCCCCGTCTTGCAATGGCCCTAAGAGTTCCGAGTCTAGGGTCATCCCATCCTGAATATGTGCCGTTTTCAATTCCCTCTTTAGCTTTTGAGGTGCTTAATGCAATATCTTCCATTTTTAATCTTCCGTAATGGATGTATTCCGGCACATTCCATCCCATGTGATTATATAAGTATTTCTGTTTTTCAGTGTTGGCAAGATGGTCTTTACCTCTCAATACATGAGTCAAACCCATAAGGTGGTCATCCACTGCAACTGAGAAGTTCATCATTGGATATATCCTGTATTTTGTTCCTAAACGAGGATGTTCTTCATCAACCAACCTCATTGCAACCCAGTCTCGAATTGCGGGATTTTTATGAGCAATATCAGTTTTGACCCTAAGTACAGCTTCGCCGGCTTCCATTGTGTCAAATTTTTCCCATAACTCCAAGTTTTCTTCAACTGTGTTGTCTCTGCATGGGCATGGCTTGCAGTTATCCTTAAGTTCTTTGAATGCTGCACCATCACAAGTACACATGTATGCTGCGCCTTTTTCTATTAATTGACGTGCATGGTCATAATAAATATCAAATCTGTCTGATTGATAAATTATTTCATCGGGATTGATTCCTAACCATTCCAAATCTTCCGGAATCATTTCATAAGCAGGTTCAAATACTCTTTTTGGGTCAGTATCTTCAATTCTTAAAATCAATTTACCATTATGTCTTTTTACATATTCCGCATTAGGAACCGCAGCTCTTGAGTGTCCTATATGGAGCGGTCCACTTGGATTTGGAGCAAATCTCAATACTATATTTTCATGAGTTCCGGGAAGCTCCTGAAGTCCTACTTCTTTTGCTTTGGGTTTTTTGTCATCAACTTCAACACCGTATTTTTCCATTTCAGCTGCTTGTTCTTCTGGAGTTAAAGCATTCACTTTCGCAACAATTTTTCCAGACATTGGACCAATTTCTTTTGCTTTGCTTCTGAGTTCAGGTTCATTTGCCATGATTGAACCCATTACAGCACCGGGATTTGCACTTCCCTTATGTTTTGCTGCATTAAGTAAAGCATGTTTATAAATAATTTCTTCTAAATCATTCATTTAATCATCACAATCTAAATTAATTTTATGAAAATAAGCAATATTATTTATCTATCTAAAAATATATAAATATAGTGAGAGAGTTAAAATAATCGGAGCTTGAAAAAAATTAGGTTGATATGATGAGCAAGTATATCTCAAAAGCAAAACAATATATTGAAGAAGGTAATTTAAAAGAAGCTCTTAAATTAGCAAGAAAACGACATGGAAATGATGATGTTGAATCTTACATATCAATTTTAGATTTACTTATTGAAGCAGGCCACCTGCCCGCTCTGGAAGAAAAGGGAATGTATTATCAATATTATGACCCCACCCATGGCAATGGCGACTATGGTGAGAAATATTTCGATGAATATTTATCAATTCAGCCAAAATCAATCAACGCATTGTGTGACAAAGCAATGTCCAGGTTCAATAAAGGCAAAATTGATGAAGCATTGGAATTCATGGACAAGGCACTTGACAAATATAAACCCTTCTCAAAAATTGAAAAACCAAGATTATCTAAAAAAGAAATTATCATGGCAAGAATTGAGCTTCTTGTTCAAGCAAAAAGATATGATGACGCACTAAGAAGCCTTAAAAATTATGAAAATCAATTCGGTACAGACCAGAAATCAGATTTATACAAAGGCATGATGCTTCAAAAGACCGGCAAAAACGAAGATGCCCTGGAATATCTGGAAAAATCACTTCAGGAAGAAGACACCATAACAGTTTTAAATGCAAAAGGCGATGCATTATACGAACTTAAACGATATGATGAAGCACTGAAAGCATATGACGAATGCATTACCTATGAAAGCAAAATTGATGATGACCTGGAGCTAATTACTAATTTTAACTATAAGGCGGCATTTTGCTGTGTTAACCTTGGAAATAATCAAAAGGCAGTGCAATATTTAAACAAGACAATCAGCATGTTAAATGAGCATGGGAGACTTCCAAAAGACATAGAAGCTATTTATCAGAAATGTTCATTTAAAAAAGAAGAACTAATGAGACAGGGTGATGTGGAGGATAAAGAGTTCAAGAAAACTAAATTCTTATCAACCAAATTTTCACTAATCGCATTGGCAATCATTTTAATTTTATATTTTATACTAAAATTGAACGGGCATTAATATGAGACTTGGAAAAACTGATTTACAAGTAAACAAAAATGGATTTGGAGCCCTTCCAATTCAAAGATGCAATATGGAAGATGCTGTTGAAATACTTAAAAAAGCTTATGAAAATGGAATAAACTTTTATGACACCGCCCACTTTTACACTGACAGTGAAGAGAAAATGGGAAAAGCTTTTGAATATATCCCCCGCGAAAACATTTATATAGCAAGCAAGACTGCGGCGG
Source organism: uncultured Methanobrevibacter sp. (assembly GCA_964596915.1). GTDB lineage: Archaea > Methanobacteriota > Methanobacteria > Methanobacteriales > Methanobacteriaceae > Methanocatella. The sequence goes on along the minus strand of CAZQWN010000071.1, from coordinate 5,729 downwards.
AAACACCGGAAGTGTTCTGGAGTGATTTAGAAACTTCACTTAAAAGCTTAAAAACAGATTATCTCGATTTATACCAATTCCATAACATTTCATTTACTCCCAAAGAGGATGATGAGCTATACCAAGCAATGATTGAGGCAAAAGATAAAGGACTAATCAGACATATCGGGATTACCACCCACAAAATCACATTTGCAAACGAAGCCGTTGAAAGCGGACTTTATGAAACCCTGCAGTATCCTTTTTCATACTTAAGCGGAGATGATGAAGTGAAACTCGTTGAAAAGTGTAAAAATCATGATGTGGGTTTCATTGCAATGAAGGCAATGGGTGGAGGACTCATAACAAACTCCAAGGCAAGTTACGCATACATAAATCAATTTGACAACGTATTGCCAATCTGGGGAATTCAAAAGATAGAGGAACTTGATGAATTCCTGTCCTATGATGAAAACACAGTTTTGGACGATTCTTTAAAATCCGATATCGAAAGGGACAAAACTGAACTTGGTGAAAACTTCTGCAGAGGCTGTGCATACTGCATGCCCTGTCCTGAGGAAATAAACATCAGCTTATGTGCAAGAATGTCACTATGGATCAGGCGTTTTCCATCAGAGCCATACCTGACAGAAGAGTATCAAAAAATGATTAACGACACCCTAAACTGCATGGAATGCTATGCATGCGTTGACAACTGCCCCTACGAACTTGACATTCCTCAACTTTTAAAAGAAAATTACGAAGATTATCAGAATGTACTATCTGGAAAAACAAAAATATAGATAAAATGAAAACTGTTTTAACAAATCAAAACGATGAAAGATTTTTAAAACTTGTAGATGAATTAGACCAAGGATATTACAAACTCATCGGCGATGAACTGTCGAAATATGAAAAATATAACGAGTTTAAACAACATCATACAGTAATTCTTGCCCTTGATTTTGGCAAAGCAATAGCATGTGCCAGCTATAGAGTTTGCAGCGAAAACAGCGTTGAATTCAAAAGGGTTTACGTCAAAAAGGAATATCGAAAAAAAGAGATAGCATATAACCTAATTAAAGAATTGGAAGACAATATTGATGAAGATTACAAATATTCATACATCGTCACCGGAAAACATAATCATGCCGCCATAAAATTATATGAAAAATTAAACTATGAAGAAATTCCAAAATTTGGTCAATTTAAAGAAGATGACAGCGTTATTTGTATGAAAAAAGAATTTTAGGGATATTATGAAACAATGTATAGAAAATCCAAATGAAGTTAAATGGGTAGATTTTTGGGCTGAAAAACTCGCCAATAAAAATGACAAGGACTGGGACAAGGCAGCACCAGGATTTTACAGAAGAACCCGAAAGGAAGACTACAACGATGCACTTTTCTCAAAACTGATTCTGGAAGAAAATGACACAGTTTTGGATGTTGGATGTGGAGAAGGTTCCATTACAGTCCCTCTTTCAAAAAAGGTTAAGAAAGTTATAGGACTTGACTCATCACCGAAAATGCTGGAATATCTCGAAAAAAGAGCCAAAGAAAATAATGCTGACAATATTGAAACCATTCTAAAACCGATAGAAGAGATAAAATATGATGAAATCGGAGACATTGACGTTGTTGTATGTTCAAGATCACTGAACGGAATAATCCCTATTGACGAAGTATTGCTTGAACTTGACAAAATTGCCAACAAATATGTTTTCATGACCATTTTCGGACCCGAAAACAAAAAAATCGAAAAGGACTTTGAAAAAGAACTTGGAATAAAAACAGAAGACTTTCCAGACTACAACTACTTTTTTAACATATTGTTTAACCTTGGAATCTATGCAAACATTGAACGTTTTGACCTAAATAATTATCGCGAATACAACAGCATTAATGAAGCAATGGACAACGGCAAATTCCGCCTTGATTTATATTCCGATGAACAAAAAGAACAGCTTAAAGATTATCTTGAAAGAATACTCACTTATGATCCAGAAAACAAAAAATATTATAATGTTAAAGATAAAGCAGACTGGATTATGATTTGGTGGAAAAAATAAGAAAAAATAGAGATTGATATCTAGAACACCAATAACTCTAATAATTGATAATTAGTTTATAATTATCTGAATGAAGTGATAAAATGAAATTAATCACTTTTAATCATGGTTAAAATCATTTTATACGGACTGTTTTTAGCCTGAAGTGCATGAGGTTCATTTGCAGGCATTATAATCATTTCACCTTTTTTGACAGTGTGTTTTTCACCAGAAATTATTATTTCTGCTTCACCATCAATAATTTGAACCATCGCATCAAAAGGAGCAGCGTGTTCAGATAAACCTTGTCCCTGATCAAATGCAAAGACTGTTACTGTACCTAACTCTTTTTTGATAATTTCACGGCTGACTACACTATCGTCCTGATAGTCTAATAAAAACTCTACATCCAATGCTTTTGCTTTAATGTCTTCATTCATAATCTATTCCCCCATAATGGTTTTAATATCAGTTATTGCATCACCAGAAGTAGGGGTTAAATTGTAGTTTTCAACTAACACATTTAGTATATCATCGTTACACCATGCAGGAAGCACAGGTCCAAGCCACATGTCGGTTTTACCAAGGTAGAGTAAAGCCCAGAGTACCGCAGCTGCTTTTTGTTCCATCCATGAGAGGACAATAGTTAATGGCAAATCATTCAATTCCATATCAAATAATTCACATAATGCCACTGCAACATCAACAGCAACAATTGTATCGTTACACTGACCTACGTCCAATAATCTTGGAATACCTTCAATGTCACCTAAATCCAAGTCATTGAATTTGTATTTACCGCATGCTAATGTTAAGATGACAGTGTCTTGAGGCAAGTTTTGTACGAATTCCCTGTAGTAGTCGTTGTGTTTTGCTGCTTTATCACATCCGCCAACTACGAAGAATCTTCTGATTTTACCGTCTAATACTAACTCTTTAATTTTGTCAGCATGTTGTACGATAGCTCCTGCACTCCAACCAGTGGTAATTGTGGTTAATTCTTCTGCTTCCAATCCACCTAAAGATTTTGCACATTCAATTACTTCTGAGAAGTCGTAATCTTCAATGGTTTTAACACCTTCAAGTTTTGCCACATCCATTGTGAACATTCTTTCCCTGTATGAGTCCATTGCCGGTAATACACAGTTACTTGTTGCAACAATTGCAGCATTGTAGTTTTTGAAGGTAAATCTTTGATCATGCCATGCCCCACCTAATTGGCCTGCTAAGTTTTCATATTTGTTGAGACCAGGGTATCCGTGAGCCGGCAACATTTCAGAGTGAGTGTAAACCTTAATGTCAGTTCCTTCCACCTGTTTTAACAATTCTTCCAATGCTTTTAAGTCGTGTCCTGTTACGATAATAGCTGGTCCTTCCTGTGCTCCCACTTTTACCTCAACAGGTTGCGGTTCACCATATGCTTCAATGTGTGCATCCTTGAGTAATCTCATTACATCTACACTGACTTTACCTGCTTCAAGTGCTAAAGCAACCAAGTCGTTTACATCAAAGTTGACATTTGTTAATGTGGTGTATAAACCTTTAGTTAAAAATGCATCAATTTCAGGGTTGTATTTACCTAAAACATTTGCATTGTAGTTGTATGCACTGATACCTTTCATGGTAAAAATTAAATTATCCTGTAATCTTGCTACTGTAGGTTTTTTACCGCAAACTCCACTTACAGTACATCCAGTACCATGAGCTGTTTGGGAACATTGATAACAAAACATATCTAAGCCTTCATTTGTCATAATAATACCTCATATAAGTCGTCAATAATAATTTACATTTAGAGGACATATAAAGATTTTGTCACTAATCACGGGTGAAAAGTAACATTTATATACTGATTAAAATCAAAGTAAAAAATATGGATGAAAATATATCAGTACTTAAAGGAATCGGACTGACAATGTATGAGGCTGAAGCATATGTAACACTCACTTCATTAATATCATCAAATGCAACTGAAATAGCTGAAAAATCAGGAATCCCTCGAAGCAAGATATATGATGTTTTGAAAAGCCTTGTGAAAAAGAATTTTATTGACGTGGAAGACGGAAGGCCCTTAACATACAATGTCAAATCACCTGTCGAAGTATTGGGCAGGGAAAAGGAAAGGCTCAACAATGAAATTGATGACACCATAACAAGACTGACTTATATCTATGAAAATGGAATGAGTCAAGTTCAGGCCCCAATCTGGAGAATATATGGCGTTGACAAAATCATTTCACAGGAACTGGAGATTATAAAAAGAGCGAAAAACACTATCAACATGAGAATCGGATTTCTGTTTGAAGGTGAAGGCGAACAGCTTATAAAAGCATTTAGGTCAAGACCAACATTAACTGTAAATATCTTGGCTTCACCAACATGTTATGTAAACAATGAAGAGGTAAACATCATAAAATTGTTTAAAGATGCAGAAATCAACATTCAAAAGGCAGACATTCCATTCGTAAAGGTTTTGATTTCTGATTCAAAGGAGATGATGCATACATACACAAAATTTTCAGAAGACAAACGGAACGTAATTCCTGAAACTGCAATCGGAATCTGGAACAAATATGAAGATATAGCCAGAAACTATGATGAAAGATTCCTAAATCAGCTTAAAAAAATGAAAAACAAGAAAAAATCATAGAAACCTTTCTTCAAAATTCATATATACCTCCAATAGGAAATCATCTAATCTCAAAAGAGATTCATGTACAATTTCCTGTGGAGCATCCCAATATGCACTTGCGATACTTCCTGCGATTGCCGCCTGAGTATCTGCATCACCACCCAAAGATACTGCATTTCTAATAGTATCTTCAAAATCTTCGCCATCCAAAAAACAGATTATTGATTCCGGAACACTTCCTGCACATGACACATCAAATGAGTAAGTAGGCCGGATTTCATCAACAGTACGACTTAAATCATAACCGTATCTGATTTCAATATGCTCTTTGATTTCTTCCTTAGAAGCACCGATACGGGCCAGATAAATCGCATCATTTGTTGCTAATGCGCCTTTAACACCTTCAGGATGATTGTGAGTTACTATTGCAGACAGTTCAGCTAATTTTTGTGACTCCTCCAAAGATTTGGCCACCCATGCACAGGGTGAAACTCTCATAGCAGATCCATTAGCCCAGCTTCCATAAGCTTCTGGAGATTCCTGACCCAACCACTGATAGAAACTTCGGCCATAACCCGCATTAATATACCTGTTTCCAAAATATTTCAAATTTTTAATCAAAACATCTTTTGAAGTTCTCTCTTCACATAACCATTGAGCAATAGCCAATGTCATCACTGTATCGTCAGTGAAAGTGGATCTTGAAGGAAATAATTCAAAATCTTTAGTCTTAATTGCATAATGTTCTCTTGTAGAACCTATAATGTCACCTGCCATTGCACCTATAATTCCTTTCATGAAATTATATTGTGATTATATAGTTAATAACTTTATTGATTTAATCATGAAAAATTGTTGTCACTTGGTAAAATTGCTTTGAGTAAGTAAAATTGCTTTCAAAGCAAAGAAAAAAGTTATATATTATTTAAAATATAATAATTAGTGATAATAGTTTCTATTATCATGAACACGGAAATTTCTATAGCATATTTCTCGAAAATTCGACAGAATCACTTCCTTGAATAAATTCATATACTATTGTTACTTAAAAAAATATAGAAATTTTC
>CAZQWN010000070.1:0-11326 GCA_964596915.1 uncultured Methanobrevibacter sp. | reverse complement strand
GTGTAGCTGCTGCTATGTCCTTAGATGCAGGAACACAACTCTTTTCACCAGAAGCAACTTCTGGTTTAATTAAAGAAGTATACAGTCAAATTGACGAATTCAGAGAACCTATTAAAGCTGTTGCTATTGCAGCTGAAGAAATTAAAGGTGACATCTAATTAATTTTAATTAATCTAATTTTAGAAGGTTAAAATATGGATATTGAAATTTTTCCTCATAGAGTTCTTGGAAGCGACACAACAGAAAAACTGTTAAATGACTTAGAATCTTTGGAAGATGTAAGGAGAACAGTGCTTCAAGGACCAAGATTTCCTAAAGGTGAAGCTACTTTACCGCCAAAATACAGGGAACGTAGAGTAATCAATGTCAATGGTGAAGATGTAGTTTTACAAGTTAAAACTGCAAGGATATTCATTGAATTAACAATGGAATCAACAATTGATGAAATTAGGAAAATCTGTGAAAAACACATTCCATTCGGGTTTGATATTAATCAAGACCGTTCACATTATATCAGGAAACAAAAAACTGTTACCGATAAAATCAAGTATGGTAACAAAGAGTTGCCAGATGAACTAGTGGGAATGACTGATCAATATTCTACTTTTGACGATCATGTGAAAATTATTAAAAAGGATGATGACTAAAAATGATAGGGCGTTGTACTCACGTTGTAGACTGCAGAGAAACAAGTGGTATGGGAAAAGGCGGAAGTCTTGCTCAAAGAGGTACTTTTGCTGAATGTGGTGGCGATGTATGCGCTGTAGCTATGTCTCCTGGACGTAGACACATTACTAAACCTATTTGTGAAATCACTTTCGGTTTACGTGAAGCCAATGTGTTAACAAGTACAATGGTTTTAAATGCGGGTGCTGGTGTTCCTAGTGATGCTCCAGCTTCAGGGGGTACTTTATTCGGACTCACTGATAAAGAAGTGGAACAAATGCAAAATTTTAAATTGCTTGTTATTCACTTAGGAGGAGTTGCCAATCATTTAATTTACAAAGCAAGATTAATTCTAAGGAATGTAAATAAACACTGTATTATTATATGTGAATCACCAGTTGACTGTGAAGATTTTGCCAAAATTGGAGTAAAAACTTCTAAAGTCATGCCGAATTATGAGGATGTTAAAACCCAGGGTACTATTGATGATGTTGTAACAGGTGTCATTCGAGGTCAAACAATTTCACAAGAAAAATTAGATGAAATAATTAGAAAAGTTAAATTAGCATTAGGAGATGCATAATTATGGTACAAATTTATCCAGGTACTTCTCAGGTTGCTCAAAACAGAAGAAACTTCACTAACCCTGAATACGAGTTAGAAAAGTTAAGAGAAATTTCTGACGAAGACGTAGTTAAAATATTAGGTCATAAAGCTCCAGGTGAAGAATACAAATCCGTTCACCCACCATTAGATGAAATGGATGAGCCAGATGACAGTGTAAGAGAATTAGTAGCACCAATCGACGGTGCTAAAGCAGGAGACAGGATTAGATACATCCAATTCGTAGACTCCATGTACTTTGCTCCAGCTCAACCTTTCTTAAGAGCTAGATCTTACTTAAGCAGATTCAGAGGAATCGATACTGGTACATTATCCGGAAGACAAGTAGTTGAAGCAAGAGAAAGAGACTTAGAAAAACTCTCAAAAACACTCTTAGAAACCGAATACTTCGATACCGCAAGAACTGGTATTAGAGGTGCAGGTGTACACGGTCACTCCTTAAGATTAGATGAAAACGGTTTAATGTTCGATATGCTCAGAAGACAAGTATTCAACAAAGAAACCGGTAACGTTGAAATGGTAAAAGACCAAGTTGGTAGAGAATTAGACGAACCTGTAGTCTTAGGTGAACCATTAGACGAAGAAACTTTAAGAGCAAAAACCACTATTTACAGAATAGATGGTGAAGCATACAAAGATGACGTAGAAGCTGTAAAAGTATGTCAAAGAATACACGTTTCCAGATCCTTTGGTGCATTCAATCCAGAAGTAGGATGGTAGATTAATATGGCTGATAAAAAATTCTTAGATGCAATGAAAAAGAAATTCAGTGAAGACCCAACTGAAAAAACAACCCAATTCTATAACATGGGTGGTTGGACTCAATCTGAAAAGAAAACTGCATTTGTAAATGAAGGTAAAGAAATCGCTGAAAAAAGAGGAATCCCAATGTACAACCCAGACATTGGTACTCCTTTAGGTCAAAGAGCATTAATGTCTTACCAATTATCTACTACTGATACTTTCGTAGAAGGTGACGATTTACATTATGTTAACAACGCAGCTATCCAACAAGCTTGGGATGATATTAGAAGAACTGTAATTGTAGGATTAAACACTGCTCACAACGTTCTTGAAAAAAGATTAGGTATTGAAGTAACTCCTGAAACTATTACTCACTACTTAGAAACTGTAAACCACGCTATGCCTGGTGCAGCAGTAGTTCAAGAACACATGGTAGAAACCGACCCATTAATCGTACAAGATTCTTACGTAAAAGTTTTCACTGGTGACGACGAATTAGCAGACGAAATTGACTCTGCATTCGTATTAGACATCAACAAAGAGTTCCCAGAAGAACAAGCTGAAGCTTTAAAAGCTGAAGTAGGCGGAGCTGTATGGCAAGCTGTAAGAATTCCATCCATTGTAGGAAGAGTTTGTGACGGAGGTACTACCTCCAGATGGTCTGCTATGCAAATTGGTATGTCCATGATTTCTGCATACAACCAATGTGCTGGTGAAGGAGCTACTGGTGACTTCGCATATGCATCCAAACACGCAGAAGTTGTCCACATGGGTACTTACTTACCTGTAAGAAGAGCAAGAGCAGAAAACGAACTTGGTGGAGTTCCTTTCGGATTCATGGCAGATATCTGTCAAGGTTCCAGAGTATATGCTGACGACCCTGTAAGAGTATCCTTAGAAGTAGTAGCTTTAGGTGCTGCTTTATACGACCAAATCTGGTTAGGTTCTTACATGTCTGGTGGTGTAGGATTCACTCAATATGCTACCGCAGCATACACCGATAACGTATTAGACGACTTCACCTACTACGGTAAAGACTACGTCGAAGACAAATATGGCGGATTAACCGAAGCACCAAACAACATGGACACTGTTTTAGATGTTGGTACTGAAGTTTCATTCTACGCATTAGAACAATACGAAGAATACCCAGCTTTACTTGAAACTCACTTCGGTGGATCTCAAAGAGCATCTGTTGTTTCCGCAGCTGCAGGTTGTTCCACTGCATTCGCTACTGGTAATGCACAAACTGGTTTAAGCGCATGGTACTTAGCTATGTACTTACACAAAGAACAACACTCCAGATTAGGATTCTACGGTTACGATTTACAAGACCAATGTGGTGCAGCTAATGTATTCTCCATCAGAAACGATGAAGGATTACCACTCGAAATGAGAGGACCAAACTATCCTAACTACGCAATGAACGTAGGTCACCAAGGTGAATACGCTGGTATCGCACAAGCTCCTCACGCTGCTCGTGGAGACGCTTGGGCTTTCAACCCATTAGTAAAAATCGCATTTGCTGACAAAAACTTATGCTTCGACTTCTCTAAAGTACGTGAAGAATTTGCTAAAGGTGCATTAAGAGAATTCGAACCTGCTGGTGAAAGAACTGCTATTACTCCAGCAAAATAGATAGATAAACACTTCAGATAGGTGATTTTTTCACCTATCTATTAATTTATAAAAATCAAGTTTACTTGAAAATTTCCAAAAGATTTATATTATTGACTTGGTAAATATATAAATACGGCAATATTATGGAGTATTTTGAGAAGTTTTACATTTTTGTATGGAACAAAATTCAAGTCAATTTGAAAAAAAAATAAAATGTTTATATCAGTGTTATGTTAAGGATTTTTGTATGGAACAAAAATCAAAATTTCACGTTTATTAAATGATCAATTTAATAAAATAATATGGAGGAAAAAAATTATGGACCCTGTAACATTAGGTGTAGTTGCATTAATGGGTGCAGTTGCTACTATCGGAGGGGCTGCAGAGGACTTAGAATCTGATATTGGTTCTCAAAGTAACCCTAACTCTCAAGTTCAACTTGCTCCACAAATGGGACATTTACACCGTATGATAAACAAGGCGGCTTCTGGTGAACCAGTCGCTTATGGTGTTTGGTGTGGTGTAGCTGGTGCTGTTGCATATATTTTAATTTCTTTATTAGGTATAATTCCTGGATTCCCAGTAATTGCTATTGCAATCGGTGCTGCTGTCGCTGCTTGTGTTCACGCTATTTATACTGTTACATCCCATATGGGTAGGATTGTCGGTCAATCTCAATTCGAACAACCTTTATTTATGGATGTATTAACTCAGTCTTTAGGACCTATCGTAGGTCACGGATTTATAACTAGTTTTTGTATTGTTGGAATTTCTTACTTAATGACTATTCCAATCGGTTGGTCTGACCCATTACACGTATTCCCATTACCTCTCTTATCTATGCTTTGGGGTATTGCTTTAGGAGCTATCGGTTCCTCAACTGGGGATGTTCACTATGGTGCAGAAAGTGAATATCAAAAATTCGAGTTTGGTGGAGGTACTCCTGTAGCTATTCAAGGGGATATTGTTACTAAAGCTCCATTAGGTGCTAAAAACTCTATGGATGTTGTAAACTTCTGTGCTAAATTCGGTGGACCATTAACTGGTTTCTGTTTCGGTCTCGTTGTATTCTTTAGTTTCTGGAATACAGTTGTATTTGGAATTTACGGCGGTATTGTTGTAGGTATTATAATCGTTATTTTATTAATTATTATGAATGACAGATTAGAAGTATTTGCAAGAAATAAATACGGACCATATGAGGAAGAATAAGGAGGTTTCGATTATGGATCCAATTAGTTTAATTTTATTCATCGCAATAGGCGGTATTATGATTGGTGCTGGTGTGCACTTTATTCCTGTAGGAGGTGCTCCTGCAGCTATGGCAACAGCTACTGGTGTAGGTACTGGTACTGCTATGTTAGCTGCTGGTGCAGGTTTAACAGGTCTTATTACTGCTGCTACTATGACAGGTGAACCATTTTATGTGGTTGGTATAGGCGGTGCAATAGGTGCTATGATTATGATGGGTATTACTATGCTCATTGCTAACTTAATCTATATTTTCGGTGTAGGTATTGTACCTGCAGCATCAAAAGTACCTGTTGACTGGATTACCAAACGTAACCAAGAAATATATAAAACTCCTGGTACTGAAGGACACGGGGTACCTACTACTTCATTTGTAAGTGGTCTTATAGGAGGACTTCTTGGTGGTTTCGGTGGTGGATTAGTATACTATGGTATTTACACTGCTGTGAATGACAGTTTATTAATTATTGACCCTGCTATCACTGTTGGTTTAGCTGCTATATTAGGTGTAGGTGTATTCTTTATCAACGCGGTTATTGCTTCATATAACATTGGTGGTACTATTGAAGGTATGCACGACCCTAAATTTAAAAGAATTGGTACTGGAGCATTAGCTTGTGCTATTGCATCTATTGTACTCGGAATTTTCTGTGTTATTTTAACTGGAGGTATTTAAAATGTCTGCTGGTGGAAGTGCTGACGGTGCAGCTGCAGGTGCAGTTAACTCAACTCACTTATTAATTATGGGTATCGTCGGAGGATTACTTTGTATTTATTTATCTGGCTTTTTAGGAGATATTGTTGGTCCAGTAATAGCTGCTATCGGGGCAGTTTTAGCAATCATCTGGGGAGCAGATGCTATTCGTAGAGTAGCAAGTTACGGTTTAGGTACTGGTGTACCATCTATTGGTTACATGTCTTTATCTGTAGGTGTAATTTCTGCTTTAGCTGGAGTTAGTTTAGCTACTATCCTTAACATGACCATTGCAGGACCTGTTCTTGCTTTAATTATTGCAATTATTATTGGTGCTATTATTGCATTAATTGCTACTAAAATTGTCGGTATGAAAATCCCTATCATGCTTCAATGTACTATTGAAATTGCTGGTGCTGCTTGTTTAGCAATTTTCGCATTCTCTACTTCTATTGTAGGTAGTTATGATATGTTAGCAATTTATGAAGGTGTTGTTGCTACTGGATTTATTGCTGTATTATTTATTATGTGTACTATGGCTATTCAACACCCATTCAACGCATGTTTAGGACCAAACGAAGATCAAGTCAGAACTTTAAAATGTGCTGCTTCAACCGCATTCTTATCCATGACTATTGTCGGTTTATTATCTTCAATCACTGGTGGATTCGGATGGGCTATTGTATTAGTTGTAGGTTTAATCGGTTGGATTATTTCATTCAGAGCATTCGTTCAAGCTTCATGTAATGATGCAGCATCAACAAGATGGGCTGGATTATGGCCTAATGTAGATGAATAGGAGGAATATAAATGGCTCAAATGTTACCTATGGTGCAAATTGTACCTGAAATGAATTATGCATATGACCCAGTAACTGGGATTATTGGTTCATCTTTAGGTTCAGGAGTTGTTCTCCTATCTATGGATGAAGTTGGTGAAGAAGTTGCAAGAGTACAAGCAGCTGCTGATGAATTAATGGCTTCATTAGATCCTTATACCAGTCCAGCTGGATCTTACCCAGGTAGGGAAGGTTCATATGTAACTGCTGGTTTATTAACAAACATGGTTTACGGATTCTTGATTGCTGTATTCATAATTTTTGCTGCAATATCAATTGGGGGTATCTAGATGGCTGATAAAAAAGCTCCTGCAGACGGTTGGCCTGTTATCAGTGGGGATTACATTGTAGGTGATCCTGAAAGTCCTGTAGCAGTTACCACTTTAGCTTCACACATTGAAGCAGAGTTATCTGGTGCAGCTATTGCAGGCCCATGTAAAACAGAAAATTTAGGTATAGAAAAAGTTGTTGCTAATATCATATCTAACCCTAACATTCGTTTCTTAATTTTGGCTGGTGCAGAAGTACAAGGACACATTACCGGTCAAAGTTTCATGGCTTTACACGAAAATGGTGCAGACCCTGATAAAAAGAAAATTATTGGTGCAACTGGTGCTATTCCTTTCGTAGAAAATGTTCCACTCGACGGTGTTGAAAGATTCCAACAACAATTAGAAATTGTAGATTTAATTGACACTGAAGATATTGGAGCTATTCAATCTAAAATTAATGAATGTGTAGAAAAAGATCCAGGTGCTTTCGAAGAAGAAGCAATGGTCATTTCTGTGGATGATGACGATGGAGATGAAGATGAAGGAGAAGCAATGAAAGTTGTTTCCGCTGAAACCGCTCTCATCGAAGCAAGAATCAGAAATATCAATACTAAAATTGATATGGTTGGTGCTGTTCAAAGAAACATGGCCGGTAATTATGCCGGTAAAGTTCAAGGCATAATGATTGGTTTAATCTTCACTTTAGTGATCGGATTTTTATTCTTGATATAAGGAGGTATAATTATGGTTCAAATTTCTAATAAACCTAATATTAGCGGAATTAAAAATGCTTCCGAAGATGCAGAATACAGTTCAAAACTTATTGCAAGGGAAGGTAAACTTTTCGCTGGTTTACTCGCAACTAGAGTAAAAGGAATTGCTTATGGTATTGGTATTGCAGTTCTTTTAGTCGTAATTATTCCTTTAATTGCAATGTTATGTGGATTATAGAGGTGTTAAAATGAGTGAAGAAAATTCAATACCTCAAGTTATGGTATCTGCTGATGAATTCAACGATTTAGCTAAAAAATTAGATGAAGCTGAAGAAAAAGTTGATTTCACTGTAGGTGAATACTATCAACGTCTAGGACAACAATCTGGAAGAGATGTTGGTATTTTATATGGTATTATAATTGGATTATTTGTATTGATTGTATCCGTTAAATTTGGTGCTATGGCAATTATACAGAACATTATTGCAAGTGTTCTTTCTAGTGCGGTTACAGTGATGCAAACATTAATTGCTAGCTTATTATAAGGAGGATTATACTTATGTTTAGATTTGATAAAGAACAACTCGTAGTTGATGTTGCTGGTATGAAAATGGGAGGTCAACCGGGTGAGTATCCAACCGTTTTAGCAGGAACAATTTTCTACGGCGGACACAATATTATTAGTGATGAAAAAGAAGGTATCTTTGATAAAGATGCTGCTGAAGAAAGAATTAAAACAATGGAAGAAATGTCTGATGTAACCGGAAACCCTTGTATTGTACAAACTTTCGGTGCTACTGCAGAAGCTATGGTAAAATACTTAGAATTTGTTGGAGACATCTGTGACAAACCTTTCCTTATAGATTCAACTGCAGCTGCAGCAAAAATTGCAGGTGTAGAATATGTACAAGAAGTCGGATTAACTGAAAGAGCTGTTTACAACTCTTTAAGTATGGCTGCAGAACCAGCAGAAATTGAAGCAGTTAAAAACTCTGACATTGATGCATCCATTCTCTTAGGTTTCAACCCAATGAACCCTGGTGTAGCAGGTAAAATTGAAATCTGGGAAACTGGTGGAGATGTAATTGATCAAGGTATCCTTGAAATGGCTGATGAATGTGGTATTACAAAACCATTCATGGATGTAGCTGTAACTCCATTAGGTCAAGGTGCAGGACCTGCAGTAAGAACTTCTTTTGCTGTTAAATCAAAATGGGGATACCCTGTAGGATCTGGTATTCACAACGTTCCATCCGCATGGGACTGGTTAAGAGGATACAAAAAAGATCACAAAGAAGCATGGCCTGTTTGTGATATCGGTTCTAACATCGTACAACAAATGGCTGGTGGAGACTTCGTACTTTTCGGACCAATTGAAAACGCAAGATTAGCATTCCCTGCTTGTGGTATGGCAGATATTATGATTGCTGAAGCAGCAAAAGAAATTGGTACCGAACCTATCGAAGAACACCCAATTAACAATTTATTATAAACACAAAAAAAGGGTCTAGATTAGATGATTCATTTCATCTAATCATTTTTTCTATTTTTTCAACTATTTTTTAAAAACTTTTAATAAGATTTATATTATTTTAAAAAGATATTATTATTTAACTTTATATATGGAGAGGTTGAATAATGTCTTTTTTAAGTAGAATTTTTAATAAAGGTCCAAAGCCTATTATTGCTCATTCAAAAGAGGGTAATTTGGCTACTCTAAGAGCTCAAAGAGCAGGTCCGGCAAGTCCTGGTGCTGTTCAAAAACCTGATACTTTTTATGTAACTGCTTCTGTTGAATTGGGAAACACCACTACAAAATCAATTGTAATGGCCACTAATTTAAACACTAGTGAATCTTACCTATTAAATAAAACAGTTAAAATGACTAGGGATATCAGGCCACCTAAAGCCAATGAGGAGGTTTTCGGTAAAACAGTTTGGGGTATAGAATTATCCAAGGAAGCTGTAACTGAACTTATCCGAGATACTGTATTGGAATCCCTTAGAAAATGTCAGGTGGACAAGGATGAAGATTTGGATTTTGTTGTAAGATCAACTGGTGTAACAGCAGGTTTTGCAACTGCTGAAGAGGCTGGTCAACTCATTATTGCTCTTGCTGATGGTTGTCTTGAAGCTGATATTCCTCCGCGTAAGATGTCTCCGGCAATGAGTATTTCACAACTTCCGGAAAGGTTACAGAAACACTCCCTTTTGGAAAATATCATGTTTGACGGAGCTGTTGTAAGTGTTGTTCCTCCTGAAGGTAAAGAAACTGTTGCAAATGAAATGGAAGGGGAACTTGTTACTGCAGGAATTAAATTAGGTGCTAAATGGACTGATGTCGATTACAGAAACCCTTGTGTGTCTCTGGATTTCGGTTCAACATTAGCTGGACGTATCGTTAATGATAATGAACCTTATGCTAATACGGTTGGTAACTTTTTAGGTTTAGCGGGGGTAGTTTCTGACTCTATTGCTAGAGGTTCCGGTAAAATTGATAAGAAAAACGGTGCTGCTTTAGATTTATTTGATGAAAAGGCAATTAAAAAGGCTGATAATAAGAAAGCTGAAGCCAATGCACTTGAAGCACATAAATTAATTAACATTACTAAAGTTCCTATTGATGTTGATAGATTTGGAACTGTGCCGGTTAATCCGGAAGCTGCTGAAAAGGCAGGTACTACCTTAATAGGCTGTGATGTCGGATTCAATGGGGACAAACTTCCCGAACTTATGGAGTTGGGTGCACAGTTCTATGATGCTGATGGTCTTCCAACATTGCTTTCAACATTGGATTATGTAAGTACCAATATTGTAAAAAGAGTTTTGGATGTGGCATTTGCTGAAAACGTAATTGTTCCGGGTTCCGCTTTAGGAATTACTGGCAGGGCAGGTATTACAGGACGTAAACCTGAATTAATCTTAGAAGCGGTTCAGGATAAATTTGAAAATGTAGTATTTGTTGAAGACGGTCTTGCATTAGGTTCTGCGATTATGGCCCGTTGTATGAATTCAATGGGTACTCCTAAAGTTCCTATTGGAGGTAAACAGGGTGGAAGGTGTATCCTTAAAGACCGTATGAAAATGGCCGGCGGAAAATTCGCTTAAATTTTTGTGGTTTATCATGATTTATGCAATTTTGATGGCTGGAGGTATGGGAACAAGACTAAAAGTTCCCTGCGAAAAACCTCTTTTCAAATTACGTGATAAACCCTTAATTAAATATGTGCTTGACAATTTAAATTCATCCAAATTAATCGATAAAATTGTTATTGCAGTGAGTCATCACACTCCCGAAACTACTGTTTATCTCAATTCACTTAATGGTGATTTTCAAATATTGGACACCTCCGGAGACAGTTATCTTGATGACTTGTCATACATTTTAGAGTATTTTGAAAAGAAATCTGATAATGACATTTTACTTTTTATTAATGCGGATTTGCCTTTTATTTCAACACAAACAATTGATTATGTTTTGAAATATTACTTAAGCTGTGGTAAAGATGCATTGTCCACTTTAGTTCCAGTAGAGATTTTTGAGGAGTTAGGGCTTAATTATTCTTATGAGTTTGATGGTTTGGTTCCTTCAGGTTTAAATGTTTTAAGAAGCATCAATACAGTTCAGGATGAAGATCAGTTAGTTATTCCCAAACGTGAATTGGCATTAAATATCAACACTCTTTTGGATAGTCAAGTAGCAGAAAAATTGTACAAAGAATATTATATTTAAATATAATGAAATTAAATAATTATATAATTATATTTAATTTTTATCAGGTGATTAAATGGAAAATAAACAACAAATGCCTAAAAGAGAAGAAAAATTATGGAGTGAAATTAAAAATTATCAAGTAGCTACCAACAATGCACGTATTCTCGGTGTATTGGATGAATTAATTAT
>CAZQWN010000069.1:0-11355 GCA_964596915.1 uncultured Methanobrevibacter sp. | reverse complement strand
TTCCATCCTGAAAAAATTATTTGAAAAAATTATTATCCCAAATGAAGTTTATGAGTCCCTTACATTCCAAAATGTGCGTGAAATTGGAGAATATGTTGAACCAACCGAAAGCGAGGACTATGCAAGCTATTCATCCGAAGACTATCAGACCTACACCACAACAAGATACTGCTGGGTTTACGTATGATTTAATCATACACCCCACTTAATTTTTCGCTTGATTAAAATGAATAGTAAACAGGATGCATCAATATAATGAAGCATAACTTGCATTAACATCAATGTTTTTGAAAATTCATTTGAAAATAAAAATAAGATATATCTGTTGGAAAGTCAAATTTCTCAATCTTCAAAAATTGAATCGTAATCTATTTCCATCCCCATTATTTGATACAATGAAAATACAGCATCTTTTCCTGTTAAAATATTGGGATTGGCAATTCTTTCTTCTGCTTTTTGAATTCTTCGAGGTCAATTATTCATTTTCTACAGTTGTATGGGGCGCTTTGTGAATTCACAATAACACTTTTAACTAGAATATTCACGAATAATTCTATCAAAAATCTCTTCATCAAATTCCAAACCCTGCAATTGATAGAATGCCCTCAATTTGTCAATTCCAGTTAAAGCATAAGGATCTGCAATTCTGGCCTTAATTTCCTCATGCTCACAGGGCGATGGCTTTTTTTGACATGAATATATTGCAATTGAATTTTGTGAAATCTTAGTCATAATTTAACTCCTTTTTGCGTAATTGCATATCTTTTACATTTTTATCATTTATAAAACTTGATTTTAGAATTAAAAAGCAAAACATTTAATAAATGAATTTTTAAGAGCAATTTTATGAAGTTAAAGTAATAGTAACAACTAATATATAATCCAAATTCCAAACATAGTATTAATAAGTTAATATATAGTGATAAAAATGGAAAAAAACAAGATAATTATAATTGCATTGATAGCAATAATAGCTGTGCTGACAGTTTGTGTGGGATATATGGTACTAAATCCCCAAGTCGAATATGAAACTATCAACATAAGCAATGGAACAACAATTGAAGTTCCAAAGGCAGATGACGCCTCATGGACAAAGAATTCAAGCGGAATCAAGACCTATGCCTGTCAGTCAAAGCACACTGTAATGATGACATTCAACAGTCAAGAAGATTTAAGTCTTGTTGGAGCAGGAGCCTTTGCTCTAGCACGTGATGCATTGCTTACCGGTGCAACAGATGTGGAAAAATATGGAAACAAACAGATTAAAGAAAATACCATTAACGGAACCCATTATTATATCGTTTACATAAGCGACAATTCCACTCACGACAATATTATTATAGGCAGTGAAAATCAGGATATTTTAAAACACATGGTTGACAGCCTCAGATTAGGTCCACCTGCCAAAAACGAAACTAATGCAACTGTAGAAGAAAGTCAAACAACAAGCACCTCTTCTGAAAGCGGACAGTACGGATACTGTGCAATATGTGGAAAAGCACTGACAAGTGCAGAAGCAAATAGCGAATACACACAGGGAAAAGTATGTCACAGCTGTGCAGCAAATCCATATTACCAAACAGATGAAGGATCACAATACGCAAATGAAAAACTCTACGAAGCATATCCTGAAGAATATGAATGGATGTACGAAGACAGTGATGATTCGTCCTATGATGCAGTTTATTATGAGGATGAGGACTATTAATCTTCATCTTCAACTATTTTTTCCAGGTAGTTACCTAATCTTTCAACAACACCAACAACCAAAGCATTACCCATCATGAAATAACGTCTGCGTTCAGTCATTGCCTTTGATTCTATATTTGTCCAATTATCTGGAAACATTTGAATTCTTTCAGCTTCAACAGGAGTTAATGTTCTTAAATTACCTGAATCAATATCTTTAACAACATGAGAACTTCTATTTGTTGTACTTTCACTTGTAAGCATTGTTCTTGCAGGAACATCTAACTTATCAGGGAATGATATCTGACCTTCTGAGAAATAATAAGTTTCACCATTGGGTTTTTTTCTTTTAATTTTTTTTGATCCTTTCAAAAATGTCCATTTTTCCAACTTTTCATCTAAAAGGAAATATTTTTCATCAACATCCCCTTTTTCAAGCACATCCCCCAATGTAGTTATATCATCACATTCAATTGGTTCGACTTTATATGTATGAATTCTACCATTAATCATACACCCTGCGTTAAAGAAATGAAAATTGAATTCATCACTAATATAAACAATATCCTCAAATTCATCTTTTGAAATGATAGTATTTCCCTTTTCCAGTTTTGCATCTTTAATTGGGAAATTAGATGCAAAAACACCATCAGAATAAATAATTTGTTCTGCAGAATATTTACTCATCTTTTTAAAGTAATTTGTGGATTCGTGATATGCAAAAATAAATACTCTTCTTCTTTTTTGCGGAAATCCATATTCTGCAGCATTAATGACTCTCCATTCAACAGCATAACCATTATCTAAAAAGGAACGAAGCATAATACCAAAATCCCTTCCCCTTTGTGTTGAAGGAGATCTTAAAAGTCTATCCACATTTTCAAGCAGAACAAATGGAGGCTGCTTGGTTTCTAAAACTTCAGCGATTTCCCACCATAAGACCCCTTTTTTACCTTCAATTCCCTTTTCATTTGAAAGAGATCTTGCAACAGAGTAATCTTGACATGGAAATCCTCCAACGAGGACAGAATGGTCAGGGATTGTTGTTTTATCCACTTTACCAATGTCCTCACATACACATGAATCTTCACCGAATCTTTCAGTATAACATTCGAATGCCGCCTGTGTTTTGGTAGAAGGCTCCCATTGATTAGCCCAGATAAAATTCCAGTTATCTTTTTCAGTTACTTCAGCTCCATCGAATTCAACTTCATTAAATCCACAGCGGAACCCACCAACACCTGCAAATAATTCTACAACAGTTTTTTCCATATCAATTTCTCCAGTATATTATATATTGGTAAAACAATATATTAAATATTAATTAAAGAGCATTTGATGAGTAATCTTAATATATAACAACCAATTGATCTTAAATGAAATTCAAAACTGAAGAAGAATTACTGGAATATACAAAAAATATTGTTGGAAAAACCTTCAAAGAGATTGACAGTGCACATTTACTTGATAATGCTACATTGACAAGAAAGAAAGGTTTGCTTGGACATGTAGTGGAAACTGGTTTTTATAACTATCCCATAAATAGTGACAGCAGGGCTGATTTTGAAGAGCTGGATATTGAATTGAAAGTTACAGGATACATTAAAAACAAGAACGGAACCTTGCGTGCCAAGGAAAGACTCGTTTTAAGCAAAATTGATTTTAACAGAATTATAAATGAAACTTATGAAACCAGCCATGTTTTAGGAAAATGCAAGAAAATGCTAATCATATGGTATGAATATGACCCTGAAAAAGAAGCAAAAGAATTTATGATTACCCATTATCAACTATATGACATGACCCGTGATGAAAAAATCTTTAAAAACGATTTTAAAATCATCCAGGAAAAAGTTTTAGAAGGAAGAGCACATGAACTTTCAGAAGGAGATACCTCATATTTAGGAGCATGTACAAAGGCTAGAACCTCAAAAGATAGAACTACACAACCGTTTTCTGAAATACCACCAAAACCACGTGCATATTCACTTAAAAATGCATATATGACAGGTATTTTAAGAGAAAATATTGAACAACAACTAATAACTACTGTAACCAGTTTTAATACCGTTGAAGAGTATGTTAAAGCTAAATTACATCCTTATTTTGGCAAAACGCAATTAGAAATCCTTGAAGAAATCACTGGTAAAAAATATGAAGAAAAAATACCTAAAAACATCAGTAAAATGATTTCCGATGAGTTGATTGGAAAAGATGATGAACTGCCTAAAAAAGACAAATTATTTGCTAAAACAAGTTTCATTATCAAAAACCTACCCATACAGAAAAATGGAAAACCTCGTGAGAGGATGTCATTTAAAACCATAAGTTTATCTGAATTTGAAGAAAATTGGCAAGATTCATTTTGGAAAAACTATTTTGAAGAAACAAAATTGATTGTTATATGCTATCAGGAAGTAAATGGAAGTAGAAACGGACATAGAGTCTTGAAAGATGTTAAAAAAGTTACATTCAATGATAATGATTTAGACGAATTTGAAAAAACCTATAATCAAATCAAACTAGCTATCGATAAAAAAGATGTGAAATTACTTCCAACATCTGCAAACGGTTTTAGAAATCAAGTATTAGAAATTGCTCCAAAAGGCGTGAAAGGTGATGATGCATATAATAACTTCTTTAAAAGAGATAAAACAAAAGTAGCTTTTATGATTAGTAAAAAGTTACTTTATGAAAAATTAAACTAAATAAACTCATTAGAACTATTCCACTCTTTTAATTTTAATCCACGCCTAAATAAAAGTGTTTTCAGAACTTCTTTAATAAACACTTCCAAATTATCTTCTTCAACATCTTCATTTCCAGGAGTTAATGAAAAAGCGCCCACAGATGGAATTATCAACTTAGATTCCCTAAACCTTTTAGTTATGTTTCCAGGATATAAAACATAAGCCCCCTCAGTTTTTAAAATTGAATCTTTATATGTGTGCATCTTGTAAATATCCCCTTCTTTGAAAATATAATCTTTTTCTTCTTCAGAATCTCTTTTTTCTATTTCCTCATCCAACTCATCATCTGTTTTAATTGTAGAATAATAACCTCCAATTTCTAGCTCAGATCGGTATTTAGCATCAAAATGAATATAGTGAGTTTCATCTTCAATTGTAACAATCAAAGTGTAATCCGGTCTAAAAGCAAGTGAATAAGACCAGTATTGGGAGTTGTTGGAAAATCTTAAATTGTAAAACAAATCAATCCGAATATTCTGACCATACAAATATAATTTAAAGTGTTTAACTGAATTTTCATCCCTTTTAATTGATATTGACCAGTTATCTTTGTTAATTTCAAAAACATCCTCAAAGTTGATTTTATTAATGCTCAAGTCATTTAAAACTTTTAAAAGCTTAAAATAACACCAGTATTCATACAATTCAGATAATTTTTTCTCAAACCCCTTAAATTGATTATTAACTTCATCCCAACTTAACCTGAATGAAAATTCAAGCATCAAAAAGTAGTGGAAAATTTCCCGATAACCTTCTTTTTTCTGCAAGATTTGTGAGTTAAAAGGCACATAATCCATTGTTGATATATGATTGAAGGACTTGTTTGACAGATAATACCCAATTTCCCTCTCAAAATAGGATAACTTATCATTAATGTAACCTTCCTTTGAACTGACCAATAATTTTTCAATCAAACTTTGAATTAACTCTAAAAAGTATTTGTAAAATCTATTTTCAGGAATATCAATAACATCCTCATGTTTTATTTGCTCTACTTCATAAGGCAGATACCCATTAAGCTTTTTTGAAATTTCCAGATTAGAATCTGTTTTAAACAATTTATTTGGTTTTGTGATAATTTTTTTTAATGTGTTTTGATTAACATTTGAAGCAAATGAAAATGGAACTGATTCAACATGATTTTTAAGCTGAGAATGCATATTTTTAGATAAGTATTCAAATATTGATGGTAAATTGTCTTGTCTAAACAAATATTCTAGAAACATAAAATCTTCATATAATGTCTCTTTTGGCCGCAAATCCAATTCAAATTCCTGATATAATGGTGAGTTGACTTCAAAAATTAAGCTCAATGCCTGCTGTGAGAGATCAGCAATCATTGAAGAATATTGATTGAAATAATCTATTTTTTTAGATCTGACTTCAATAGGAATTTTGTTTGAATTAATGTTATTTTTTCTAACATCTAAAAACGATTTTCCAACGTAACTTCTAAAATTTAGGGTTCCTGCAACTTTATATTTCTTATTATCCCCCAAATCAAATCTGAACTCTTTAAAATGATTGTTATTAATTCTTGTAAGAGAATGTAAAACATCATAAACTGCATTGGCATCACCAGATTCAAACAAAATCTGATATTCTGTTTCTTCCAAAAACATTAAATTTGCAAAATTAGCTGTTGGATTTTGCCAATACTGAATTGGAGTCAAATTATCCGGTTCTTCAACTAAAGGAATATTAATCAATGATATAGAATTTGAAATATTAATATTTGATTCAAATTCAGAAGAATAATCTATGGAACTGACGCTTAAAACTCCAAATTCATTTGAATCCCTATCAGTTAAATGAATAATGACTTTTTGTTCAATCATTTAAATCTCTAATTAATAAATGAAACATATCTTTGATTAGCTAATACTTTAGACATGTCTTGAAGCTTAACTGCGGAAGTATAATATTTGCAATCTTTTTTCTCAATGAAAAAATTTTTAGGGTTTTGATTATTGTCTCTGTCAACTAAACAAATATTGAAGAGATTTGTTAATACATTTCCAATAGCTTTTTCAGAACCGTGTAATTTTGGAAGAATTTTCTGCTTTATTTGAGCATCAAAATATCTTTCCCACCGATTCCATTCAGGCGGAGAGTTTTCATACTTCCATGCAACAACCATGAATCTTAAAATTTCATTGATTACTCTAAAACCAAACTCAAATCCTGATTCTTTAAGATGATTTTGGAATATGGTAAATTCACTAGCTAATACCTCCCAAAGGTTACCTTCTTGGCAATTAATTTGAGATAATTTATCTTTCAATTCTTGAATATTCAATTTAGAAACATCATTATCCCTTAATGGAGATTGTAAATACATTATATCTCCTTTAAAGTCATCTTCATCTAAATCAGATAGCATATAATCAAAAGCCGATAATGTATCAAATTCTAATGTGTTTGCCCTATCCAAAACTTTTGGGGAAAACATGTATGTAGTTTCATCAACATTAACAGTTCCAATAATAAAAAGATTATCAGGCAACGATAATGCTTCATCCTCACCATACAAAGGAATTTCTTCGCCACTTTCAATTGCAGATAAAAAATCAGCAAAATATCTTTCAACATGAGATAAATTCATTTCATCCAAAATTAAGAAATAGGGATTATTTAAATCTAGTTGAGCTTGTTTAATGAGTTCATATGCTGGAGTTGACTGATACTGTTTTGTAATTAAATTATAATAACCAACAATATTAGAGTTATCAGTCCAATTAGCTCCAACAGGAATTATTCTATATTTAAAACAACTAATATTTGTACTATATGTTTTAGGATTAAAATTATTAATTTTTAATAGTAATTTCTTTTCACCAGAATCCTTAAGATTCTGAAGATAATCTTTCATATCTCCTGATAATTTTTTAAACATACGAAAATTAGGAATGAATTCTGCTTTTGAATTAATTCCAAAAGCAGTAATATTGCAGGGAACAAGTTTATTAAGAGGAATAAAATCAAAAAACTCAACAGGAAGAAGAAAACGATCATTCATAAACGAATTGAGTTTTACATTAAATATTATATCGTTCTTTTTAATATAATCATTAGTTATTAATGAATTCATACTTTTAAAATCTATTCCTAAATCAACTAACTGTTTATCATTTGAAGCCCCTAAATTAGTTTTTATTTCATTTTGTTCTTTATAATATAATTTTTTAAAACATTCTTTTAATTGTTCGTTATTTTTATCATAATATAATTGGGGAACAAATTCAATTGTTGCATCTAATTTAAATTCTCCGAATTCAATTTCATAACTGCCAATGATTGTATTTATGGGCAAAATACTAAAAAAATAATTAGCAGAAGGACTCCACCCACATTTATCCGCTTTAGAAAGATCTTTTTTTCTGCACCATGACCTTGCAGCAGTTGAAACCTTAATCATATGATATCCATACTCATATAAATATTCTGCAAATAATTGAGATAATTTTGTTTTTCCAGTCCCAGAATTACCAGTCAATATTACAAATGGTTTAACTTTTAGAGACAACAAATAATTTTCAATTAATTCTTTATCAAAAAAATAACCATTTGAAATTAAGTACCTGTAAAATGAATCGACTTCCACCATATAAAAAACCTACCTAAAGCAATTTTACTAAATGACAACAATTTTCTATGACTACTACAATTTATATAAAAACAAGTATTAAAAAATAATGATTAATTTGTTACAAACACGGATGCCAAAACAAAAGAAACACATCAATACAAGTACATTAAAAACTATTAAATATCCAGTTAAACACAATATTAATTATCTAAGGAGATAATGAAAATGAGGAAACGAATAATTTTTACAATACTATTATTTACAATCGTATTTTCAATAAGTGTTGTATCTGCTAGTGAAAATATCACCGATGACTCATTATCAATTGAAAATGACAACACACCTAATGAAAAGATTGATTCAGATGATGTTTTATCTGGTGATACTGTTTATACAACTATTGAAGCCAAAGCAACTGGAAATAAAATTAAAGTAGAAGTAAAAAACCCTGATTTTTACGATTCAAATATTGTCGTTGATACTCTATATTACCAGTTTGACAATGGTAGAAAAAAGATTTCTAATGACTATGAGGATTATGAAAATGGAGCTACATACATTATCCATCACAATTTGGGGATTGGACACCACACCATAACATTAAGCATAAAAGATTCTGTTTATGAAGCTGATTCAATAATCCTTGGGTTTAATGTTGCTAAAGAAACTCCAAATGTTAAAGCAATCAAATGCACTACCACAAAAAAATATGTGACTTTAAAAGCCACCGTAACACTTAATGGTAAGAAACTCAAAGAAGGTAAAGTTAAATTTACAATTAAAGGCAAAACTTATACCATTAATGTTAAAAATGGTGTTGCAACTAAAAAACTTAAAATAAAAAATGGATATTATAAATACAAAGCAACATACACTTCATCAAAATATAATACTAAATCAAGCAGCAATTATGCAATTAAAGGAAATAAATACTATACATTGAAAACAAAGGGTCTTGACGGTAAAACATATGTTATAAAAATTCCATTTAAAAAATATTTAAAACTGATAAATGCAAAAAGAGAAGGTTATTTCACCATAATTAAGGTAAAAACTGGCAAAACAGCAAAATTTATCAGTTCAAAAGACATTTATAAAACAAAAACTGTATACAAATGGAAAAAGATTAAAGTATTAGACTATGAATCATTTTGGGATTATGGAGAAAGTTACTCCTATAGTACTGAAAAATATTTTAGAAATGGATGGACATATGTTGGAGGATATGATAAAACATTCAGTGACGGATATGAACATTACAGTATCTTTAAAAAGAAAGTAAAAACCACTAAAAAAGTATGGGTAGGTACTAAAAATACATATAGTAGCAAAAATTATCCTTTAAAATTTTATGCCAGTGTTAATGAAAATAGTAAATTATACTGTCGTTGGTACATTTCTCCAGAAAATCAACTTAAAGCATGTCTTGTCATTTCCCATTGGAAAGGAAAATTATAAATTTGGTGCAATAGCACCTCTCTTTTTTATTTTAACATCAACATCACGCCAAAATAATGAATTTAAATAAACTCCTTGATATATCCCCTTCAAAAATCACTTTTAAAAATCAAAATCATCAATGTTAACGTCAATAATGCCAAACTAAAACGCAAGCAATTTAAATAAAGTCAAAAATAAAAAGGAAAAAATGCAGATTTAATAATCTACATCAACACCGTTTTCCCTGTCAGTATCATACATTTGGGGATGATACTGATCATATCTTCCTTTTTCCAATGTCTGCATATGATAGAGAGCAGGATATCGCTCAGCGTATTCCTCCTCCGACATGCTGACCCATTCATCATTAATGTATGAACCGTAACCGGAATCAGAATCAGACTGTGTTTGAGACTCTGACTGGGAAGCTGAGCTTGTTTGCTCGGAAGTTTGAGTTTCGGCAACACTTTCTTCAATTGTCAGTTTTTTAGATGTGCTGTTTCCAGCGTAGTTTTCATTTCCACTGTAAGTGCAGTTAACAGTATAATTTCCAGCACTTTTATCCAATTTCAATGTACCGACACCATTAGAATTGGTTACAACTGAAAAATGGCTGCTTGCCCCCTCACTGTCAGCAATTGTCACATTAACAGTTTGGTTGGCTATTCCAGTGCCGTTAAGGTCAGTCAACTTAACTTTTAGCTTGTCCCCCTCATGCAATGTATCATTGCTTGTAATAGCTATTTTCGTATCCTGTTTTGAGTGAGATGATGATAAAAACATCACCCCAAGCGCAGCTGCAAGAACAACAACTATTAACAAAAGAATTATAATAATGTTTTTATTTTCCACATGAACCACCTAAATAAATTCCTGCTAATTTCCAACATACATAGAACCTTCACGACCGTCAGCATCCTTGTATCTCCATTCCTGAGCGGAACTGTCATAATAATCAGAGGACCCGTCGTCATATTCATGTTTTATGTCACCATTTTTATAAGTAGTTTCACGAACGTGCTCGCCGGGAGCATAATCCCAACTAACAAAGTCCCTATATTCAGAAATACCATCGTCTTCACTGCTTGTTTGAGTGTTGGAAGTAGATGATTCCATCTGGACAGGTTCTTCTTCCACAGCAGCACCTTTTATTTCAAGCTTTTGAGTTGCATTTGCAGGATTGTATTTGTCATCCCCTTCAAATGTAACATTAACAGTATAATTACCTGAATCAAGTTCTTTTAAATTTAATTTGGCTTTACCATTGACATCTGTATTCATAGAATACTCTTTAACATTTCCTTTCCCATCAATGAACTTTAAATGAATTGTTTTACCTTCAATATTACCTGATTCAGTATGAAGACCAACTTTGATTTGGTCATCCTGATTTAATGAGTTATTGCTCAAGACAGTGATTTTAGTGTCTGTTTTTGCAAATCCCGTACCAAATATTGCTGCTATTGCTACAACTGCTACAATAACGATTAAAATTATTAAAATTGTCTTTGTCCTATCCATTATTTCACCTCAATCATGGTACACCCCTGCTTTTTCATCCCAATGCTCTATAGCAGATTTATAATGCCCACCATGTTCTGGAGTATATTCCCATCCGTGAGCATCTGCTTCTTCTCTTGTTATTCCACTAGAATCTACTGCAGGACGATAATCACTTTGAGATGAAGAACTTCCACTATCCGATTCCGTTGATTGTTGTACAACAGGTTCTTCTACAACAATATCTTCGATTGTCAGTTTTTGAGAGGTAGTGTTACCAGAGTAGTTTTCATTTCCGCCATAAGTACAGTTAACAGTATAATTTCCGGCACCCTTATCCAGTTTCAACGTACCAATGCCTTTTGAATTGGTTACAACTGAAAAATG
>CAZQWN010000068.1:0-11428 GCA_964596915.1 uncultured Methanobrevibacter sp. | reverse complement strand
GTTTGATGACATTGTAATCAACGGTATGGTATTCGGTGAAGACGGAAACAAGATGAGTAAATCCCGACCGGAATTTGTAGTCGGGCCTGAAGAGGTCATTGAAAAATACGGTGCAGACCCGTTAAGAACATGGGCCGCAAACAGTGTTCCCGGATCTGACGTAATATTTGACTGGAAGGACATCAAGCACGGATACAGATTCCTCAATAAATTCTGGAATGCATTCAGATTCATCAGCATGCAAATATTTGATGAGGAAGTCTCATATGAAGACGTTAAGGAAAATTTCGGACCATTGGATTTATGGATTTTATCCAAACTCAACAACTTAAACAAAACTGTTGATAATGCATTTGCGGACTACAACTTTGCAGATACAATCACATCAATCGAAAGATTCTTCTGGCACGATTTCTGTGACGAATACATTGAAGCCGTAAAATATAGATTGTACACTGACGTTTCAGACGAATCAAGAAGAGCTGCAAAATACACATTAAGAACAGTTGTGGAAACATGTCTCAAACTAATGGCTCCAATCGCACCTTTCTTTACAGAAGAGGTTTATCAGTACTTCTCAGATGAATCAATCCATACAACATTATGGCCTGAAGTATATGAAGAATTAATCAGTGAAGAGATGGAAGTGAAAGGTGAAACCACTGTTGAGCTAATCGATGAGGTAAGAAGATTCAAGTCAGCATCAAAAATCCCATTGAATGTGGAACTTGCTGAAGTAAACGTCTACACTTCAGATGATGATTTGGTGGATATATTCAATCAGTTTGATGCAGACATCAAAGGAACATTGAAAATCAACGATTTGGAAATCAGCTCCGGAAAACCGGAAGTTCATGAAAAAATCATTGAAGTTGAACCGGACATGTCTAAAATCGGACCCACATTCAAAGGCGATGCAGGCAAGATTATAGGATATCTGAAATCAACAGACATTGATGAAATAGGCTCTGCTTTAGAGGAAACCCATGAATTGACAATAGGTGAGATTGTGGTTCCTGAAGACATGTTAAACATCAAAAAGGAGATTGTCGGTGCATCAGGTAAGAAAGTTGACATCCTGCAATCCGAAAACTTGGACATGATTGTGGAAGTAATCAGATGATTACTTTCCCATTAACTTTTTTTTAATATTAACGCTATCGCATAGGTTATAGTTTAAATAACAACGGTCCAACGACTGCAGCAAATCTTAAAAACCATGGGTCAATTCCGTATTTTTTGAGATATAAATCAAAAGATTATTGAAGTTATCAAAAGAAACATGTTGCTGTTTTCAGTATAATACTCTAATGAAACATTTCCCAATTCACTAAAAACTAATATAAATCCGATTATTTCTAAAATAACTGTCGCTAAATTGATTATTATATTGATATTTTGGAATTCATTTTAAAGATCATTTTCAATTTTTTTCACAACTTTAGCAGGAACGCCCAATGCCAAAGAGTTGTCCGGAATGTCTTTTGTAACAACTGCTCCCGCTCCAACAACAACATTGTCTCCAACGGTTACTCCTGGAAGAACAGTCACATTTCCGCCCAACCAAACATCATTTCCAATTCTGACTTCGCTGGCCTGTCCTAAATGATCTCTTCTTTTTTTAGGAGATAAAGGGTGGCCGACAGTTGTAATTAATGTATTTGGTCCAATCATTACATTGTCACCAATATAAACTTCTTTAATATCCAATATTGTTAAATTAAAGTTTCCGGTAAAATTGTTTCCAATATGGATATTTTTACCGTTATCAAAGCAAAATCTTTTAGCTATCCAAACCTTTTCACCGACAGAACCTAAAATTTCACTTAAAACTTCATGCTGCTTGTCCAAATCGTCTTCGGCAAGTGAATTGAATATGTTTGCATTTTCAATTGCCTGTAACTTCATCATTGATATTTCTTCATCGTCATAGCAGTATTCAAGGCCTGCCTGCATCTTTTCAATTTCTTTCATAGGAAAGTATTTAATTTATTTAGATTAAAAATGTTATCATTCAATTGTATTCATAATCGTTATTGCATGTTAAATTGAATTTTATTTGAACTGTTTGTTTTCTCATATATTGCTAGTAAAGTATTAACTGCCGGTGATAAGATAAATGAAGCATACATTACTGGCGATACCCTCAATACAAATAATAAACTTCTGAAAGGAATAAATTAAGTGTTTGATAAGCATGACTTGGAAATGTCTGATTTTAACAAACAGGGACATTTAAAAAGATGTATGTGACTGAAAATCCTATATTTTTGATTTTCATGTCATTGTTGATGGTGTAAGTCTTAATTGTCAAACGATAATTGGCGTTTTTATTTATTTTTTGATATGCAAAATCATTTAAAATTATTTAAAGACACTGAATTTAAATATCTTCCAAAAATTTATTTAGTAATGCAATTAAATTTTATATTAGAAAGTATGAAAATCAATTAGTTCGATCTCTTTTTGGTATGATAAAATGATTCTTAAAGTTAAAAATATTTCAGAAATTGGTGGGGTTGTAAAAGCACCTCCTTCAAAAAGTTATTCCCACAGAGCAGTAATTCTAGCTAGTTTAGCTGAAGGAACATCAAAACTATATGACATGCTTTACTCAGAGGACACTTTAGCTTCAATTCGTGTTTGCAAAGCGTTAGGTGCAAAAATATCAAAAAATGAGGATTATTTGGAAGTCATTGGTACTGGTGGAAAACTTCACAACAGTCAGGATGGGCCTATTGATTTGGCAAATTCCGGAACCACACTGAGACTGATGACATCAGTTTCAGCCCTAAGTGATAATGAGGTTATTTTAACCGGTGATGATTCACTTCAAACACGTCCGATGGGACTTTTGATGAATGCTTTATGGCCTTTAGGAATTGAAACAGAATCTTTAAATGACAATGAAAAAGCACCGATATTAATTAAACCGGGTTATCATGGTGGAGAGACCAATATCTATGGAAATGTCAGTTCACAATTTATATCATCAATATTGATATCTTCACCACTGTCTGAGGTTGGTGTTACATTATATGTTTTGCCTGAATTCAAATCAAAGCCTTATGTCAACATGACTTTGGATATTATGATGAAATTTGGCGTTAAAGTTTTGAAGGGTTATTATTTAAAACATGAAAGCTGCGACAAGGAGCATCAAAGCTGCAAGATTGATGAGTTTAAGGTAAGAAAACAGAATTATGTTGCATGTGATTACACTGTTGAAGGGGATTATTCATCAGCCTCTTACCTTTTAGCATTAATAGCTATTAATGGTGGGAAAGCTATAATTAAAAATTTATTCTTTGATTCAAAGCAGGGTGATAAGGTAATCTTAGATATCCTGCAAAGGATGGGAGCTACGATTATTCGCGGTGAGGATTATGTTGAAATTGCATCAGAAGGCAATCTTAAAGCTATTGATGTTAATTTGTCAAACGCCCCTGATTTGCTGATAACTGTTGCGGTTCTTGCTTCAATGGCTGAAGGAACAACAAACATTACTGGTGTTGCCCATGCCAGAGTTAAGGAGACTGACAGAATCGATACAACTTGTCGTGAACTTGAAAAATTGGGTTGTAAACTTGAAGAACATGAAGATGGAATGAGCATTACTGGTGGCGTAACATCCGGTCGTGTAGATTCACATGGAGACCACAGACTGGCAATGGCATTTAGCTTGATAGGCCTTAAGCATGACATTGAAATTACAAACGGTGAAGTGTTTGATGTGTCATTTCCTAATTTCATTGAAGCAATGGCAGAGCTTGGATTCGAACTGGAGCTGATTTAATTGAACAAAGAGGAACGTGTAATTGAACTTATAAATCAATTGGAAAATACTTTTGAGATAAGGACATTTCTGGATCATGACCCATATAAAGTGTTGGTTAGGACAATTTTATCCCAAAGAACCCGTGATGAAAATACTGACCAGGCTACTGAAAACCTATTTAATAAATATCATGATATTTATGCAGTTGTTGAAGCTCCAATTGACGATGTAAAAGAGTTAATAAGACCTGCAGGTTTTTATAATGTTAAAGCGGCTAGAATTCAGGAAGTGTCTCAGATATTGATTGACCAGTATGGTGGAGAAGTTCCGGATACCGTTGACGAGCTTGTAAAACTTCCGGGAGTTGGAAGAAAAACCGCAAACTGTGTTATGGTTTTTGCTTTTGAGCTACCTGCAATTCCTGTGGACACTCACGTTCACAGAATATCAAACCGTTTGGGTCTTGTCGATACAAAAGATCCTGAGGAAACAGAAGTAGAGTTATGCAAAATTGCTCCTGAGCATTTATGGATTAAGTTGAATGATTTGATGGTTCAGTTCGGTCAGAACATCTGCAAGCCGATTGGTCCTCAGTGTGAAATCTGTCCGTGCACTGAGATTTGCGATTATTTTGCTGAAAATATCTAAACTATTTTTCTTATGATTTATATTCTGGAGTGTCCCATAATTATTTTTTTTAGTATATCAAATTAAAATTATTAATAATCATTAAAATAAGATATAATTAAAGAATGAATTAAATCAAGGAAAAATATGATTAATTAAGCTAATATAATAAAAAAATTAAGGTTTAATAAAATCAGAAAATCGTGACCCGATAATTTTTCCAAAACATTTATAAAGTAAAACAGTGTTATATAACAATAGTTATTATAACGGATGTTATATTAACTTTTAAGATAACCCTTTTAATATACCATTAAAAACAATTAAATAATATAGGAGAAAAAATCATGGCAAACATACCTGAATTAAAAAGAGGAGTGCTAGACAGCATTACTGATGCTATTGGAAACACTCCAATTGTAAGATTAAATAATTTAACCAAAGATATGGAAGCAGAAGTTGATGTAAAAATCGAATCATTCAACCCAACAGGTAGTGTAAAAGACCGTATTGCAGTTGCAATGATTGAAGATGCAGAAGAAAAAGGATTGCTCAAGCCTGGTGCAACAATTATTGAGCCAACAAGCGGTAACACTGGTATCGGACTTGCATTTGCAGCGGCTGCTAAGGGCTACAAATTAATATTGACCATGCCTGATACTATGTCTATTGAAAGAAGAAAATTCTTAAATGTTTTAGGTGCCGAATTAGTTTTAACACCTGGTGCAGACGGAATGGGTGGAGCTATTGCAAAAGCAAATGAACTCAATGAAGAGACTGAGGGATCAATCATTTTAGGTCAGTTTGACAATCCTGCAAACGTAAAAATCCACGCAGAAACAACTGCTCAGGAAATCTTAAGGGACACCGAAGGAAAAGTCGACATTGTAATTGGTGGAGTAGGTACTGGCGGAACAATCACCGGAATAGGTAAAGTATTAAAAGAAGAAGTTCCTGGAGTTAAAATCGTTGCAGTTGAACCAAAAGACTCACAGACCTTAGGAAAAGGTGAAAAAGGACCTCATAAAATCCAAGGTATCGGTGCAGGATTTGTTCCTTCAATCTATGATGCAAGCGTAATCGATGAGATTATTCCTGTTGAAAATGAAGATGCTGGAAAAACTTTACTTGCACTTGCGAAAGAGGAAGGTATTTTTTCAGGTATTTCATCTGGAGCTGCAACTTGGGCTGCACTTGATTTAGCTAAAAAAGAAGAAAACAAAGGTAAAAGAATAATAGCAATTTTACCGGATAATGGGGAAAGATATCTCTCCGTAGACTGGTTATTTGAATAAGAATTGCTAGAAATCTAAATAATATAATGCCATGACTTTTATAAGTCATGGACGAACTGCACAAAATGATATATGATGAAATTTAAATATCAATAAATTTAAAAGTAATACATGACTATACAAAAGTTAAAATATTTTTTTTAAAACGGTAACTAAGTTTTAATAAAGAAAATATATTAAATGATTGTATAAATTATGTGAACCGTTGGGACGACGGTGCAGTAAAATTTTCCAAAAAATAACAAAATATTTTTTTTTTGGTTTGCGAATTCCTTTCTTCTAAGAAAGGGAAGTTCCTATATGTTATATTATTTAATAATATAAAAAACTTGGAGATTTCAAATGTTCGATGGTTTAAGAAGTGAAATTCAGGCTGTTAAAGATAAGGACCCTGCGGCACGTTCCACACTTGAAATATTTTTGTGCTATCCTGGTTTTTATGCATTAATATTCCACAGAGTCAGTCATTGGCTATGGAATCACTCTCTTAAACTGCTTGCTCGTATGAATTCCAATTTGGCAAGATTTATAACTGGAATTGAAATACATCCGGGTGCAACTTTCGGAAAAAGAGTTTTCATCGACCATGGGATGGGTGTTGTTGTCGGTGAAACCGCAGTAGTCGGTGATGACGTGCTGATATATCAGGGTGTAATCCTTGGAGGTACCAGTACTGAAAAGACCAAAAGACACCCTACCATTGAAGATGGAGTTATTATCGGAGCCGGTGCCAAGGTGATGGGTAACATTACAATAGGCAAATACTCCAAAATAGGTACCGGAGCGGTTGTGCTGAAGGATGTTCCTCCGGATTCAACCTGTGTTGGAGTTCCAGGCCGAATAGTCAAACATAAAGGGATGCGCAAAAAAGTGGACCTTGACCACGACAAGCTCCCTGACCCTGTTGCCGATGCAATCAGGACAATTGAAAATCATCTTCAGGAAAATGATAAGCGATTTGAAATCTTATTTGACAAGCATGGAATATGCTTGACTGAAGATATCAGAGATGAACAACAAGATTTAGAGGATTTGTTTAAAAAATAGAAGGGATTTTTATGAAACCGCCTTGTGAAATCGTAGTATGGTATGTAATACCTGCAATCAGATCAGAACTAGCTAAAGAATTGTTAAATTTAGGAATGAAACAAAAGGATGTTTCAGAACTCATGGACATCACTCAACCTGCAGTTTCCCAATATATCACTGATAAAAGGGGAAGTGGAATCAAGCTTGATGAAAATGTCAGGGGCATGATTCATGAATTCGCTCGCCAATTGTATAAAGGCGAAGCAACCAAAGCCGAGTTGATTCCAAGAACTTGCAAAATATGTAAAAATGTTAAAACTGTGGATGTTTTAGAGCAATTAAATATTGACAAATCAGAGCTGGGTGAAGACTGTCAAAGTTGCATTGGTTCTGAACTCGAAGCGAAGTAAATTAGGGGAATATTGGAAAAAATAGTAAACTTTATAAACTATTAATAACCAATATTTTATTATCCTATTAATTTTAGTGGCAAGTTTACCGAGTGGCTTAGGTGTGTGGCTGCAGACCATAATACGGGGGTTCAAATCCCTCACTTGCCTTTTACAGTTACTATTTTTGGAGTTTATTTTTATGGAAATTTATTCAACTTTATCTCGCAGTAAAGAGGATTTTGAAACTATTAATGATAACAGAGTTAACTTATTTGTATGCGGTCCAACCGTTTATGATGACGCTCACATCGGACACGGCAGAACCTACATTTCATTTGATACAATAAAAAGATATCTGGAATACAAAGGATATGCAGTATTCTACATTCAAAATGTCACTGATGTGGACGATAAGATTATCAACCGATCAAAGGAAAGTGGAATTCCAGCAGATGTACTGGCTCGTAAATTCGAAAAGAGATACCGTGAAGACATGCACAAGCTAAACGTTGACGGTGTCAATCTATTTGCAAGAGCAACAGATCACATGCCTGAAATCATAGACCAAATTCAAAGACTAATCGATAAGGGATTTGCATATGAAACTGATGATGGAGTATACTTTGAAATTGATACATTTGAGGAATTTGGAAAACTCTCCAACAGAAATGTTGAAGAATTGGAATCTCACCGTGAAATTGCAGAAACAACTAAAAAAAATCAGCAGGACTTTGCCCTTTGGAAAAAACGTGAAGGTGTGGACGAACCTACCTGGCCATCTCCATGGGGAGACGGCAGACCTGGATGGCACATTGAAGATACTGCAATCACTGAATACTACTTTGGAGAACAGTATGATGTCCATGGTGGAGGATTGGACTTGATTTTCCCACACCACGAAGCTGAAATCACCCAAATGGAAGCTGTAAGTGGAAAATCTCCAATGGTAAGATACTGGCTGCATACTGGATTTTTAAATGTTAATGGAGAAAAAATGTCAAAATCACTCCATAATTTCATTACAATCCGTGAATTGCTTGAAAGCTACGAACCGGATACTTTCAGATTCTTTGTACTGTCCACTCACTACAGAAGTCCGATTGACTTTTCAAAAGACTCACTTCACCAGTCTGAAAAAAGCTTGGATAGAATCAGAAAATATTATGAACAGCTGGATGTTGAAGTGGCTGATGAATTCAATAGTGATTATGAAGTATTGGCTAAATGGAGAAAAGAGTTCTTTGAGAGTATGGATGATGACTTTAACACTCCAAAGGCCATTGCAGCACTGTTCGGATTGATAAATGATTCCAAAAACGAATTGTCTGATTTATCTGACGATGATAAAATCGCTATTAAAGAATTCCTGGATGATGCAAGTCATATCCTGGGAGTCAGTTTTGAACTTCAGGATGTAAATGCGGGTTCAGATGACTTGTTAAACTTGATTTCTGAAGTAAGATCTGAACTAAGGGCTAACAAGCAATATGACTTGTCAGATAAAATTCGTGATAACCTGCAAGCGTTAGGTTATGACATTAACGATTAAGAGAATTTGATTCTCTTCTTTTTTATTATTTTTTAAATTTTTTCAAATATTTTCCATATTGATATGTAATATATTTTTTACAATATTTTTAGGTTGAAAACAATATTTATTTAAGCTTATTTTTTTATAAATTGCTCTAAAAATTGTTCTATAACTATATAGAAAATTATATATTCTTTAATAATCTAATTAAAGAATACAAAAAATATTTTTTTTAAAAATACAAGTTTTAATCAATTTTGTATTTTAAAAATTGGAGGATATTAAATGTTCGGAATATACACCAATAAAAGATTAAGCGAAGCTGAATGTAAATTGTTGAATGAAAACCCTGATGATTATATATGGTATTCTACCTACGTTAAAACAATTTTCAGGGATCCGAGATTTTTCCAAATCCGTGAAGACATCAAACTTCCTAATGACGATGATGGTGTTGTCTTATTGTTTGAAGACGGAGACATTGTTTACTTTAAGACTATGGATAAATCTCCGACAAATGATGATGAAAAATCAATCTTTGAGGTTTGCTCCTATTTGGAAAGCCTTTTCAAACGCCCAATAAAGGCATATGTTGTCTGCCCATCTGATGTAATAATTGATAGGGATAAGATGAAATTTGAAGGGGAAGGTGATGTTACAGTCTATTTTGGAGCTCTAAAAAATAACACCGGAGAGGAAATTATTGACAGGCTGGAAAACAAACTCAAAAACGGTGAAGAGTTTACAGTTCCGGATTCAATTGACCACATGCTTCTTCCATACACAGGCTTTAAAAACAAAGAGGAATTCGACAAAAGATTCAAGCATTATATGGGGCTTGTAAATGAGTATGGGGGTTGAGAAAATGTCAAATAATCTGTTCGATAAAACCGGTGCGAATGAAGATGAATTTTTCTACAAGGTCATCATGAATAAGGTTTTCAATGTGTTTTCACCATTTGAGATTGATAGGGATGTTAATTTTCCCAATAAGGACTCTCTTGGAGGTGTTGTGCTGAAATATGTTGGTGGTGGCGCAGCATATTTTAAAATCCAAAGGGAAATGCCAAGTGATGAAGAATTAAAAGAAATATTTGAAATAGGTAAATTTCTAAATGAAAACTTCGGTGAGTATGTCACCATTTCCATATTGTGCACTCCGAATATTGAAATTCGCGATATTGACCTTTCAGTTTTTGAAGGCATGGCAGTTGACTTTCTTTCAATCAGGAAAAATGATGGCGATTGTATGCTTGACTCTTTAATTGCAAAACTCAAAAGTTGTGGAGAGTTAACTGTTGAAGACCATGTAAACAGTATTATTGTTCCATTCATGGGAAGAAATAATGAAAAAGAATTTCAATTGAAATATGCAGAATTCATTGATCTTTTCAACGAAAAAGGCATCAAACAGCCTCCTACATCTGACTTGAAGAAATCGAGAATTATCTATAACAGATGGTTTTCGGATGATTCCAGTTTCATATTTTAAAAAAGAGTAAATTGGAGTTAAAGCTTCAATTTCATCTAATTTTTTTTTAGAAGGGGAGGATTTTAATAGCCGATGAAAAATAGAGGTAAAATGCTTTTGGAATTGGTATTGCATAGATATGATGAGGAAATTAAGCGAAATGATGAAATAAACAACAAAAACAAATCAATGGCGCATTCTTGGGAGTGATGTTGTGACAATTCAATCCATTATTTTAATAAGATTAATTGAATTGAACTGATGATGATAGGAATTTTTGAAAGTATTAAAGAGTTTTTTTTTTAGATTGTAGTTTAATTTTTTTTCTATTTTTTAGATTTTAAATATAACAATGTTTATATAGTAAAAATAACAGATGTTATATTTGTATAACAGCGGTTATAATTATTTTTTGGATGTGTTTTTTAGGCATACAAAACATTTATATATTAAAAATAACTATTGTTATACTGTAAATATAACACGTGATATATTTTACTGAAATTAACTTATAAAGGTGATTATTAATGACAGATAACAAAAATTACGGATTAGCAACATTAGGTGTACGCGCAGGACAACAGCCGGACCCCGTAACCGGGGCACAGGCTGTTCCGATTTATCAGACCACTTCATATGTATTCAAAGATTCAGATGAAGCTGCTAGGAGATTCGCCCTTCAAGAGTTTGGACAAATTTACTCCAGACTAACCAATCCTACCAGTGACGTATTTGAAGCAAGAATTGCAGCTATCGAAGGTGGTCACTCTGGTATTTCAACCGCCAGTGGACTTGCAGCAATATCATATGCAATCTTAAACGTAACAGAGCCTGGAGACAACATAGTGTCTGCAGACAACCTCTATGGTGGAACCTACCAGTTATTCAATTACACTTTCAAGGATCTCGCAAGAGAGGTCAAGTTTGTAGACTCACAGGATCTTGAAGCATTTGAAGCCGCCATTGATGAGAAAACAAAAGCAATTTATGTTGAATCAGTCGGAAACCCAAAACTGGACGTACCTGACTTTGAAGCATTAGCAGAAATTGCACATTCACATGACATTCCACTTATTGTAGACAACACTGTTGGTGTAGGATTAGTCAGACCATTGGAGCATGGTGCGGACGTCATTGCGGCATCAGCAACCAAATATGTTGGAGGACACGGTACTGCAGTTGGAGGATACATTGTAGATTCAGGTAAATTCAACTGGGGTAACGGCAAATTCGCAAACTTCACAAAACCTGATCCAAGTTACCATGGATTAGTATTTTGGGATGCATTCGGAGATGTTCCTGAAC
>CAZQWN010000067.1:0-11484 GCA_964596915.1 uncultured Methanobrevibacter sp. | reverse complement strand
AAGAAGAGCAAACTTTACCATTCTCTTTAAAGGTACCTCTTCCTGAATAGTATTCATCGTCAGCTAATATCTGACCCGGAATAACTAAATCTTTATTTTCCACATATATCATAATAATCCCATAAGATTAATTAATTATTATTTAATAGTTTTAGTTTCTGCTTCTCCACCTGAAATCTCCGCCATTTTAGCGGCAAAAGAATTTTGAAGACCTCCAGGCATTTCAATAATTCCAATCCATGAACCATCTTGCTGCCATTCTTCATTTACTATTTCACCAAAACCGTGAATTACAGAATAAGCGCTGCCTGCAGCGGATCCAGGAAGTCTAACAGCAACTTTAGCTTTTTCAAACCTAATCGGAATTAAAGGTTTAATAGCTTTTAACGCTGTTTGAACTTGTTGATCAACAGAAGTGAATGGATCAAATTTAACTTTAGCCTCATCACATGCATTTTCAATTCTTTGAACCGGATGAGGAAGGCCATTTTGAGGATTAACTGCTTCTTTAGCTATTTTATTAATAACCAATTTTCTTTTATCTTCTTGCATTTTTCTTTTTTGGTCAGCAGTTAATTGAACAGTCCCTTTTTCAAGGATAATTTTAGAAACTTCAATAGGATCTGTAGTTTCAAATATTTTATTCATAGCTTCATCGGAAGCTTTATCTCCTTTTTTGGAGTCTTTGAAAATTTCTTCAACAGCTAAAAGATCTTCAATGGCAACATCTGGACCATCAGGATTTCTATAATCAGCTGCCAAATCAGGGTCAACCAATATTTCAAAATGTTCACCACAATATTCATATTTAGCAATAATAGCTTCATCAACATTAACCATTGAAACATCCCCCAACCATTAATAAAAATTATTCTTCATCATCTTCAGAATCTTCTTCAGAATCTTCTATATCTTCTTCCTCTTCTTCTACAAGTACTTCATCAATGTATTTCTGCACTTCTTCTTGAGAAAGTTTAACATATTTTTCATCTTCAGTTTTGATTACAGCGATTTCAAGATTTTGTGAAGTAGTATCATGATCAGTTGCTTCGTTGATTGCGGTTAAAGCAAGTTCAATAGCATCATCTAATGTTAAATTATCATCATACTTTTCTTCAAAGATTTCCATAGCAGCATTTCTACCTGAACCGATTGCAGTTGCTTTGTATTCAATTAATGCACCGCTTGGATCGGTTTCAAATAGTTTGCATTTACCATCATACACTCCACCAATGATTAAAGCGGAACCGAATGGTCTTACTCCACCATTTTGTGTGTATAATTGTAACATGTCACATAATTTTTTAGACAAACTATCTACTCTAATAGGTTCACTGTAGGTAATCTTATTAATTTGAGCTTCAACTCTTGCTCTTTCTACTAAAGCTCTCGCATCAGCAACAAGACCTGAAGTGGCTGCACCGATATGTTCATCTATTTTGAATATTTTTTCAATAGATGACGCTTCAACTAAACTAGAAGTAGTTCTTTTATCAACAGCCAAAATTATTCCTTCAGAACTTTTAATACCTATAGATGTAGTTCCTCTTTTGACAGCTTCTCTTGCATATTCTACTTGGAAAAGTCTTCCATCTGGGCTAAAGACAGTAATAGCCCTATCATATCCAGCATTTTGTAAAGGTTGCATATTAATACCTCATATACACTATTTTTAAATATTAAAAATTTTAATTCAACTACGTAAAAAAATATTATTCAAAAATCAAAACCAAATCTTCCATGAAAAGGCAAATTTTAATTTTAATCACTACATTGTAGTCTATTAAAATATTTTTATTATTCTTTTTCCATAAATCCAATTGATATTTATAATAATATATTATTTATAAATGTTTCTATTTTAAAATAACAAAAAGTAATTAAATATATTTCTGTGAGGCATTAATAGTTCCGGACAAACCAACTGTTGTAATGGCAATCCTATCATTATTAAATTTGTTTGCCAAAGCAAAAGCAGAACGAACCTCATCAACATAATCCCTTTGACATCTCACAATTGCCTTATAAACATGATAATTATCCCGATTTTCCTGCTCGTAAAATTTCATTACCCACAAATTATAATTAGAAGTATTTAATTCACCTTGAAAACGAACACATGCATCCCATACAATAGTAACAAAATCATCCTTAACAATTGGAGAAGTTACTTTAATTTCTACAGTTAGATACCGGTTGTTCTTTCTAAGAGTTGGAGGCAAAACCTTAAGCTTCATCATCAACCCTCCTAACACCGGTTAAGATCATTTTATCCCTGTTTTTATTAAATTCCAAAATATTCCCGGCAGTTGAAAATGATTTGTCAATCTCTGAAGTTGTCAACCCAGTTTGTCTAAAAAAAGCAAAGAAATCATGAACAGTCCTTATGTCAAAAACTGACTCTGCACGACTGGATAAAATTAATGGAAAATCAAATTTTCTATATAATAAATAAATGTCTTTAAAATTAGAAATTACTTTAGACCTTGGAGCCAAATAGCTTCTTAAAACATCTTTGAAACATAATTCAATGGCAACATTATTTTTCAAAGCCTCTTTAGCCAATACATGATTGATACCGCCATCGTATCTTCTTAAATAGGGTCTTGACAAAACATCTATCTGAACGTTTTCTAAAACAGCTCTGTTAACTTTCAAATCACCGCCGATTACAGAAATGCATGATGCCTTGCTTCTAAATTTACGAGTGATTTTTCTGATTTCATTAATGTTAGTTGATTTAATCTCAAGAGTATAGTCAAAATTTATAATATTATTTAACTTGTCTGAAAGTTCATTTTTAAAATCCTGAGCTTGATTGAACTCATTTTGATTATATGAAAAATTAATATGCTCCCAACCATATTTAGAAGCCTCCATAGCCAATGTTAAATTATCTTCCAAGCTACTTCCTTTAATATTTAAATCAAAAAACATAGTAGATAATTTCCATTTTATAATATTAATAATTTATCAAAAAAATAAAATAAGTGATTGAAAAATCACTTACTGATAACGATAGAATTCTACTTGCCAGCTTACAGTTTCATAGTAATCTATTGTAAATGTTTCAGATGAGGATGAAGTGTATGAAAAAGAATCAGACCTTGTTTCAACATCACTGTGTGAACCCCAGTCCACACCTCCTGACTGACCATTGGAACCTGAGACATACAAATGGTTAGTAGCATAATTCTTAATAGGATACGCTGAAAGCTTGACCATTATCTCACCTTCAGGAACAGTTATGGTTTGAGAACCGGAACCTGAACCGGAATAACTGCCTATAGATTCCCATGACTTGGACTTGCTAGATGAAGTCGAAGCTGACTGAGAAGATGATGTGCTTTGAGTTTTATCACTTTCACCGGAACTGCCTGAATCGTCACTTAATGAAACATCTTGAGAAGAGCTGTTTTTAGCGGTACCGCTATTTTGAACTTCACCAGTATTCATAGTCCCCATAAAGTAACCTATACAACCAACAAGAATAAGAATTACAATTACCAATGCAATAATTATATATTTTGAATTATTATTGGTTGAAGTTTCCACAGGAGGAGTTTCCGGGCCATTTGAAAATTCAGCACCACAATTTGTACAGAACTTTGCCGTATCTTTATTTTCAAAACCACAATTTTTACATTTCATAATATCAAACAATACTATTCTAACATTAATTTTAACACAATTTATATTATATAACTGATTATTTTTAAATCATTTGTTTTAAAATGATTAAATCAGTGATTAAAATAATTATATTAACATTATAAAATGTTATAAAACATTTTATAGTATAAAGAATATAATTTCTATTATGTCCAAAGAAAACGATGAGCTTTTGAAATTAACTTCTTACGTTCAAATTTCCAAATACAGGGAAAAAACATTAAAATCAATCGGAGATGAAGTTAAAATTCCGACTCATATCGCAAAAGACAGTGGAATTAGAACTAACCATATTTCAAAAGTTCTAAGTGAATTAAAAAGTAAAGAAATTGTTGAATGCATTAATGAAGAAGCACGTAAAGGAAGATTATACAGATTAACCGATACCGGCAAAGATGTATTAAACACCATTGAAAAAAATGATAAGAAGAAAGAAAACTAATACTTTAATTCAATCTCTTTTTTTATTTCTTCTAATTCATTTCTAACATCTTCATTTGATGCTTCTTTAAATATATCGAATAATATTCTCAGTAAAGTTAAATTTTTTATAGCTAACGGCAATGAATCAGTAGTTTCTCTTAAAATTGATTTATACGTTGGAGAATTTGAATCCTTTCTGTATTGAATCTTTATTTCATCCCTTAAATCTTCATCAATGAATTTTTCCAGAAAAATAATAATTTCATTGGCGAATGTATTTCCAAAAACCACCATGCCGTTCAAAGATTCCTCATCAACATTTAGACGTTTCACCAATAAATTAAATGAACCGTAATTCTGATATCCGTATGGAATGAACCTGCCTTCAACAGTGTGGGCGCAATACTCATTCATAATTTTAAA
Organism: uncultured Methanobrevibacter sp.; assembly: GCA_964596915.1. Lineage (GTDB taxonomy): Archaea > Methanobacteriota > Methanobacteria > Methanobacteriales > Methanobacteriaceae > Methanocatella. The sequence goes on along the minus strand of CAZQWN010000067.1, from coordinate 6,966 downwards.
TTCAGGCAATGTAAGGAAATACCATGTGAAACTTTGAATTGTTGAAGAAGTATTAACTTTTAAAATCTTGCACAGTAATGAGTCAACTATTAAAAATAGCAAATAATGAGCCAATTCATGGATAATGGTAGATATTTGAACTGAATCATCTAAACGGTCATCATAAAAAATTTTATTGCCGAGATAAATGGATCCCCTTTCATAACCTCTTGATTTTGTTTCACATTCGGCAAAAGCACTTGCAAAAGTTAAAATCTTATTCTTAATATTATCTCCACCGATTTCAAAATACTCTGCCCTTTTGAATATATTTGAAAGCAATATCATATATTCCTCATCACTGATTTGAGCATTAGACAATAATTCCTCATTATATTCACTAAAAAATGTATCAAAATCATCAATAACCATTGGATTGATTTGCATGCCACATTTAACACATACAGTAGCATAATCCAAATTAAGCTCACCACAATATTGACATAAATGTTCACTGATCAGTTTATTTCCACAGTGAATGCAAAAATTGTTTTCGCGGGGATTCAATGTACCGCAAACATCACAATATTTCAAATTATCACTACCTAAAAATACCCTTAATTGTCTTTACTGTATCATTAATAGAGTTTTTACGAATTAACGATAATTTTATATTTTTTCCACAATTATAACAAAATTCGCTACCCCAATCAAGTATTTCTCCACATGAACAGATAATTTTTGACTTTATAGTTTTTTGAGGGTTTAATGGCCTATCACATTTCTGACAGAAGTTGGAACCCGGAGGATTTTTTTCACCGCAAACACAAACAATAACCGAATTTTCATTTTTTAAACTTTTTCCACATCCAATACAGAAATCAGAAGTTGCCTCATTAATTGTGGCGCAGGCGCATAATAAAAATATGTCATTAGACTTGCCATAATTTACCAGTGGCCTGCCACAGTTTCTGCAAAATCTGGAAAATCTTTCGTTTTCCTCACCACAAAAACAGAATACGGAATCATCGAATTCCAAATTAAAATTACTGAAATTCGCATTAATAGGTTCTTCTTCACCATTCAATCGTTTTCCACACATTTCACAATATATATTTTCATTAGAGTTAATTGCTCCACACTCACATAACCTGTTGTCAATGGAAAAAGTGGGCTTTGTCTCCTTTTTTAGAATTTTATCTAATTTACTGGGATATCTTTTAGCTCCGCACATGTAACAGTATTCATTTTCAACATGATTCAAATAACCGCATTCACACACATCATATTGAAAATCATCACGTTTACTTTCTATATATGGTGAAAAATCAATTCCTAAATTAAAAAAACCAATATCATAAATAGGTATTGTAAAAATATGAGTATCATCGGCATAATAACCTGTTTTACAGCCGCATTCTTTGCAGTACTGGTCGCTAGGAAATATCCTATGTCCACATTTTTTACAATAATTGCCCCTAATCATTTTTACCAGAGTTATTTTTTAGATAATGATTGAATCTCTTCAACAACTTTATACAATACTTCTTCTCCAAGTCCCTCAATATATTTAATGGAACCTGCACATTCATGGCCCCCTCCGTCAATTCCTGCAGAAGGAACTCTTTCTATCATTTTTGATACAATATCATTTACATTAAATCCAAATTCCTCATTAACAGCATCAGTTGCCCTAAAAACACCAAAATCAGGACCATGACCTAATGTAACAATCGGTTTATCTTCACCCAATTCCTTTATTACATGATCATGGACAAATCCACAGGTTTTTCCAGGAGCAGGAAATGTGAATTTATGGGCATATTTTTCAACATCAATAAGATTGAAGTAAATCCCATTTTCAAGCTGTGTTCTTTTAATATTAGGAAGCGCCGCTTTAAGTTGAGTGTCAATTCTTTTTTGATATTCCTTATAAAGAGCATTGATCATTTTTTCATGCTTATCCAGATTATCAACAGCTAAAATAGTATCCATTATTCCCCTACCATTCATAAATCTTAAGAAATAAGCTTCAAAATCAACACACTCCGCTATTTTTGCCAGATGTTGTTTAGTAAAACCTTTCTCACTGGCTATTTGTAAATACTGATAGACTTCACCGCATTCAGCACGGTCCCCTAATGCCGCAACTGCAGGCAAATGTTTAATTAAATCCTTTACATCCGGATTTATCAAGTGTGCAACTTCTGTTGCTAAAGCTCCTGCGGTAAGTTGTGAGTCTCCACCTACAAGGTAAGGATTTACATGAGTATCAACATATTCATCAACTGCAACTGTTGCACCATATATTTCACCGTCCCTTTCATCTTTTGTTAACAATTCACCGGGAGAGTGATGGTCGATTACAACCACTTCAATATCATAAATCTTTGCCTGCATTAATGCAACAATATCCTCTTCAGTTGATCCGTTATCCAACAGAACTATCAACGGCAATTTCTGACCATGCCTTTCCTGGTCTTCAAGAGCAAAAGACAAATCTTTTACCACATCTTCAAGTTCATAAAATGGAGCTTTACTAGGAGAACGTTTGAAATAATAATATTGGGCATCATTGCTTGGATTTGCTTTTTCAATTAAAGGAACAATAGCTTTTTCCATTGCAACCCCAGAACAGATTCCATCTGCATCATTGTGATGTCTAAGCAATATTGTTCTTCCATCAAGAATTGCCCTTCTAATCTTTTGTGCAGCTTCTCTCATCTTCGGTTTAAGTCTGTTTAAAACATCACTTTTGACTAAGAAATCGACATGTTGAGGTTCTGCCTTTTTGTTTAATGCATCATCTATTAATTTATGTAGCTTGACAGTGTTTTCCTGAGAAAGTTTTGTCATGGAAGATGACTCAATCTGTGTTTTTCCACTATGTTCATTAACTTCACCAATGACCTGAACCGCATCACCAAGCTCAATTTCAGGATAAGACCTCTCACCTGCCTTGTCAAATGCGGCAATTTCAGTTGTTCCGCTTTCATCATTTATTATAAATATAGTTGGACCGGAGGTCTGCTGAATTTGCTGAACCTCACCATCAATTCTAACGATTTTACCTTTTTTCTCCTCCAATTTATTGATTAAGGTTCTTGGAATTGATTTAGTTAATCTTTTAAGGTTATATGCATCCACATAAGCGGGTGCAAAATCAATTTTTCCATCTCTTGACTTAATTGCAGTGATAAATACAATAATTTCTTCACCAACCTTATAATCAGAGACATCTCCTCTCATAAGTCCCCAAACATTATTATTTAAAGATACAAAAGCACCATATCTTTCAATTCTGGTTATTTTACCCCTATACAGTTTATCCTTGTCAATATCTCTCATTTGACATAAAGAATCTAAAACATATACATCACGAGCGGATTTTCTGCGGGCTTCAAATTCATCATGCTTCATTTTTTCAACCTTTCTTTTTTCTTTACAATCATCACATAAATCTAAACTTTCAGGAATCAATTTTCCGCAATCCCTGCATACATTTATTTGACCGGTTCCATGACAGTGAGGGCATTCTTCAAATACTTCAACCTGCCCTTTTCCATTACATGCTTCACATGGAATATCCTGATCTGAGCCCAAGTCAAATTTTGCCTTAGCTTTACTATTAACTCCTTTAAAATGACTTCCTACATCAAATAAATCATCTTCATATCCAGTTCCGCCACATGCATCACATTCTTTATAGTCCACAACAACGGAACCTATACCTTTACATTTTGGACATTTGGTTTTCAAATTAATCACTCATCACATCATAAAATTTTGTTTGAATAAATTTGGATTATCTCTCACAATTGAATCCCTTTGATGCTGATATTCCAAAGCCTGATCCATCTCATCATTAGCTTCAAAACCATAGTTGCTTCCAGTGTAATTTGAATAAACTTCAAAACATTCAATTGCTTCTTTCAATGAATCAACAGCTTTAAGCTTTAACTCAACTTCATTAATAGCCGTGCTTATATACTCCTGATGAACGCTATTAACATCTGCAGAGAAATTGCTTTGGATTTCATGCAATTTCAATAGACTTCTATTATAATTATCTCCTGCAGATTCCGCTTTTTGCATTGATTCATAAAAATTCTTATTGTTTACCAATTCAACAGCATCATTATAATCAGCATCTCCCTGAACTATTCCATCGCTAATTTCTGGCATGAATTTGTTTATATTATCTGTTGAACTATCAATAAACAGGATAGTCATTGAAATAATTACTAAAACAACAATAAAAATTATTAATTTACTATAACTAGACACGATATATTATATATTAAAACAAGTAATTAAAATTTTTCATGAACAAAAAATAAATAAAAAAAAGAAGTTTAAAAATATTTTTTAAACTTATTCTGAGGACCAGAGTCCGTGTTGGTTACAAAATGCTAATGCTTTAACATCATCAGTGGAGTTTACAGTGAAAGTTGCTTCTGCAACATCTCCAGGTTTGAAGCATTTTGCATATTGTTCCGCACCAGCTTCAACTACTAAGAATTGAATGTAGTGGTCATCATCCATTGGGTGAGCTGCTTCACCGACTTTTACGGTTACTTTATCACCGTCGATTTCTACTACAGGTTTGTGTTTAGGAGATTTTTCTCCTTCAGTTTGAACTGGTATGTTGAGCATGTGAGTGTCACATGTGTCGCCATCGTCTTCTACTAAAACTTGGATAATACTTCCACAGTCGTCACATTTTAATATTTTTGCCATAATAAACATCTCCGTTTAATATTACAAATATATTATTTTTTAAAGTATTTATTATTATTGTATCCTATTGGTTGTTTTCATAGTAGTTTTCAATAGCTGCCTGAAGACCATCTGCCGCAAGGTTTGAACAGTGCATCTTGATTGGTGGAAGACCGTCCAATTCATCGGCCACATCATTTCTTGATATTTTCAATGCTTCTTCCAGGGTTTTTCCGACTGCAATTTCTGTAATCATACTGCTTGTTGCAATAGCAGCTCCGCATCCGAAAGTCTGGAATGAAATATCTTCAATTACTTCATCCTCATTGACCTTGATGTAGATTGTCATCAAATCTCCGCATGTCGGGTTTCCAACTGTTCCAACACCATTGGCATCTTCCATCATTCTACAGTTTCTTGGGTTTGCAAAGTGATCCATTACTTTTTCTGAATAATCCATAATTAACATCTCCTACAGTCATCGCGGTCTTTTTTACACATTACACCATCATAATCCAATTCCTGATTCCATAACGGTGACATTTGTCTTAATCTTGCTACAGCTTCTTCAACTAGGGCTACAAATTCATCAATATCAAAAGTATCGCTTTCAGGGGCAAGAGATATTCTTAAAGATCCATGAACATCTACAGGGTCAAGACCTAATGCAGTCAATACCGGAGATGCTTCCAGAGTGTTTGATGAACATGCGGAACCGGTTGATGCCTGATAGCCTTTGGCGTCTAATAAAAGAATTAAAGATTCGCCTTCAATAGCTTTGAATCTGAAGTTTACAAGGTTTGGCAATCTGGTTTCCTTAGAACCGTTCAAGTAAGCTTCAGGAATGGTATTTAAAACTTTTTCAATGAGTTCATCTCTGATTGATGATAATTTTGCGTAATGTTCGTCCAATTTTTCAGCTGCTATTTCGCAGGCTTTTCCAAATCCGACAATGCCCGGAACGTTTTCAGTTCCTGATCTGATTCCTTTTTCCTGACCTCCACCATGAATGAGTGGTACGACACGGGTTCCTTTCTTGATGTATAATGCTCCAACACCTTTCGGACCATTAATCTTGTGAGAAGATAATGAAAGTAAATCTACATTTAATTTCTCAACATCCACTTCAATCTTACCGAAACTCTGTACTGCGTCAGTGTGGAACTTAATGCCTTTTTCACGGGCGATTTTACCAATCTCTTCAATTGGCTGGATGGTACCGAGTTCGTTGTTTGCATGCATGATAGTAATCAAAATGGTTTCATCAGTTATTGCTTGTTTTAAATCTTCAACGCTGATTATACCATCTTCATTAACCGGCAAATAAGTTACTTTAAAATCAAGGGATTCCAAAAATCCTAAGGTATTTTTAACAGCAGGGTGTTCGATATTAGTTGTGATAATATGTTTACCCTTTTTGGATAGTTTAAATGCAATACCTTTGATTGCAAGATTATCTGATTCAGATCCCCCGCTTGTGAAAATAATTTCATCAGGTTTTGCATTGATTGCTTTAGCTACTCTTTCACGAGCTAATGTTAATGCCTTTTTTGATTCACGACCGATTCCGTAAAGGGTAGAAGGGTTTCCAAACTCCTCTACAAAATATGGTTTCATTTCTTCAAATACTTCCTCACTAACTTGAGTAGTTGCTGAGTTGTCCAAATACATTCTTTATCTCCCAATTGTTTTTTTTATAAGTAAAATTTTTAATTATTTAAATTTTAAGTGATTAGACAGTAACTAGATACTGTCTAAAGCCTGACTTAAATCAGCTATTAAATCATCAACATCTTCCAGACCGATGGATAATCTGATGAAGTCAGGTGTTACACCTGTTGCTTCCTGCTCTTCTGGAGACAATTGCTGATGAGTTGTACTTGCGGGATGGATTGCAAGGCTTTTTGCATCCCCTATGTTTGCAAGTATTGAGAATAATTCTAATTTTTCAATGACTTTTCTTCCAGCTTCCTCTCCGCCTTCAACACCAAAACCTAAAATACCAGCGAAGTTGTCTTTCAAGTATTTTTTGTTGATTTCATATGTTGGGTGGGATTCTAAACCTGGATAGTTTACCCATTTGACTTTAGGATGTGCTTCTAAAAATTTAGCTACTTTTAAAGCATTTTCAGAGTGTCTTTTTACACGTACATCCAAACTTTCAAGTCCCTGCAGGAATATGAAGCTATGTACCGGAGCCTGGGTTGCTCCAAGGTCTCTTAAAAGTCTTGCTCTTATTCTTACTGTGAATCCAAGGTTTCCAAGTTC
>CAZQWN010000066.1:0-11513 GCA_964596915.1 uncultured Methanobrevibacter sp. | reverse complement strand
CCTTTCAACTAGAAGTTAGGAATCCATGACTTCCACAAGTCATGGTAGTTCAATCTCACAACAATAGTGGAGGGCGTTGATCCATTAGATTCAATGGTTATGGTTTCAAATGCATTTACAAGTAACGGTTATGCAGTTCTTGGCAGCTCAGGTATGGGTAAGCTAAATAGTTTAATTTTGGTTTGGGGAGGATATATTATATCTGGAGTTGGAACTGCCACATTAACTGCTGCAATTTTAATAAAGCATAATAAAAAATGTGAAGAAGAATTGAATAAACGTTTAGATGAATTAGAATTATTAATTAAAAATAATTAGGGGTGATACGATGGAGCGAGTTCAAGATTTTGAAAAACCTCCAAGAGTAACATTGAAAAGAAGTTTGATAATATTTTTTGGAAATGTGGCTGGCTTATATCTGATTAGTTTTTTAGGATTGGGAGTTTCTGTAGGGAATTTTGATGATATTGCATTATTTGTTATATTTGTTAGTATAATTAATGCAGTATTATGGCCAATACTTACTAGAATTCTAATGCCTTTTCTTGTTTTAACATTTGGGATTGGAACATTAATTTTAAATGGATTATTATTGAATTTAATAGGACCATATTTCGGAATAGAAATTAATGGGTATGCAATAATTTTAGCTCCATTGGCAATGGCATTTATAACAACAATATTGTCTACATTATTGACTATTGAAGATGACAGTTCATATTACAGGTCTGTTTATCGGGATGCTGAAAGTAAAAGAAAATCAGAAGTTAAAAATTATCCGGGTTTAATAATTGTTGAAATTGACGGTCTTGCATATGATGTTTTAAAAGAAGCTGTGGATAAGGGTTTAATGCCTACAGTCAAATCCATGATGGATACTACTCACACTCTTAGGATGTGGGAAACAGACTTGTCTTCACAAACTGGTGCAAGTCAGGCAGGAATTCTGCATGGAAATAATGAGAACCTCACAGCATTCAGATGGATTGAAAAAGAAAATGGCAATCAGATGATGCAATGTTCCGGAGTGGATAAAGTAAAAACATTAGAGGAAAGAATTTCCAATGGTGACGGATTGTTAGTGGACAATGGTGCAAGCAGATCCAATTTATTTTCAGGAGACACTGACAATGTAATATTTACATTCAGTAAAATCTCAAATCTTAGAAAATTATACAACAGAGCATGGTTTTCTGTGTTTTCAAATCCAAGTAACTTTGCACGTATTGTTTCACTATTTTTAGCAGAGATGATTTTGGAAATTGTATCTCAAATCAAACACAGCGTTAAAAATATCAGACCTAGAATTAAGCGAGGTATTGCTTACATTCCTGTAAGGGGTGCAACCAACGTATTCATGAGAGAAATTAACACTTCCACATTAGTTGGTGATATGATGGTTGGAGATGTTGACGTTGCATATTCCACTTATTTGGGTTATGATGAAATCGCTCATCATTCAGGGGTTCGTGATGATGATTCCTGGTATGCTCTTAAAGGAATGGACAAACAGATTAGACGTTTAATCAACACAAATAAATACACTCCTAGAAAATATCAATTTGTAATTCAGTCTGACCATGGGCAAACAAACGGTGCAACATTTAAACAGAGGTATGGTGAATCTTTTGAGGATTATGTTAAATCACTTCTTCCGGACAACATGAAAATGTTTGCAAAGATGACTTCAAATGAAGACCACTATGCGGAATCATTCATCCCATTATCAAGAAAGAATGATGATTTAATCGATAAAAAGGATTTGGAACAATTAGGAGATTCTGAAGTAATTGTGCTTGCTTCCGGAAATCTTGCAATGATTTATTTAACCCAATGGACTCATAGATTAACATATGAGGAGATACAAAAATTATTCCCTGAACTGATTCCTGGAATCATAAACAATGAATATATCGGTTTTATAGTTGTCAGATCATCTGAAAAAGGAGACCTGGCAATAGGCAAGGGAGGTACTTACTATTTGGATACTGATGAAATCGAAGGGGAAAATCCTCTTGAAGGGTTTGGCAAAAACATTGCAAGGCATATTAAAAGAAACAGTTCATTTAAATACACTCCGGACATTTTGGTCAACAGTTTTTATGATGAGGAAAATGATGAGGTCTGTGCTTTTGAAGAATTGGTGGGAAGTCATGGAGGGGCTGGAGGAAGCCAATCTAAACCGTTTATCCTTTATCCATCAGAATGGAAAATTGATGATGATGAAATTGTCGGTGCTGAAAGCATTTACAGAATTCTGAAAGATAATTTAAAGAAATTAAAAGAAGGTGTGGGTGAGGATTAATTTTATTTAATTCTCATTTTATTATTTTTGCTAAATAAAATTAAAAATAAGAAAATATGGATAATTTATTCATTTTAGCTATTTTTTAAAACAAATTTAAATATTTGTTTTTAATAAAAGTATTAATATCTCTTTAATGAGGTATTAATAAAATTTAATTATAGGTGAAAATATGGATATGGTAGAAATAATTAAGGATGCTTTTGTATTTCCATCAAAAGACATAAAATTATTGGTGATTTATGAGTTACTGGCAGTATTGGCTGCTGTGTTTTTAGGCATAGGAACATTAGTATATGTATTGGGATTTATTAGCCCTGAATGTTTTTTATGGGGAGGACTAGCAGTTGTAATTTCATTGGTAATCGGATGGGTATTGTCAGGTTATCTAATCAGCGTTATTAAATCCGGAATTGAACTTGAGGATACTGCTCCTGAGTTTGTATGGTGGGATAATTTCATCACAGGTTTCAGCAATTTTATCGTGTCAATCGTTTACTTTATAATTCCTGCTTTAATAGTTCTAATTGTAGGGGTCGCTACAAATGTTCACGGTAATTTTATAGATTTTGTTATGGAATTCTATTCACAGTATATAAGTGTTTATCTTGGAACTTCCACTGCAATTGCATATGATGCAATAGCTCCTGCAATGGTTAATCTAATGATTTCTTTATCTATCACAATTACTGTTGGCATAATTGTTTTTATAATCTTTGCATTCCTTCAAACTATGGCTGAAGCAAGATTGGCAAATACTGATAGTCTAACTGAAGCTTTAAATATTTTTGAAGCAGCTAAAGACATTGCAAGAATTGGTGTAAGTAAAGTAATAGTAGTATTATTACTGGTTATTATAATTGTAGCAATTATTAACACTGTTTTATCAGCGGTATATAGCTATGTGCCGATTTTATCAATTCTTTCAATTATAATAAGTCCGTACTTGGCATTCTTCAGCCAAAGAGCTGTTGGATTATTATATTCTGATATAGCTTAAATTTTAAGCTATTTATTTTCTTTTTTTGAAATATCCATTAGACATATTTTTTTTAAAGTGATTAAACGACTTTGACAAGTTTAATTAAATCTTTAAATTAATTTACCATGTTAAAGTAGTTAAGTTTGAAAAACATGTTATTTTTAGAAGCAATCAACAAGATTGCTTATAAACTGTTTATTCACCAATATAATCTTACATCTTGGATGATTAGGGACAGTCCTATAAGAATTGCTGCAAATAATGGATTAGCAAGGGAGAATCCACCAAGGATGAATGATATAATCCCTAAAATTATAATCAATACTGAAGCGATTTTTGACATGTTCTGGCCTGAAGAGACCTGCAATACCTAATAAGATCAGTAAAATATCAATTATATAGAATTGTAGTCCTAAAAGGAAGGACAATGCATCAATGTTGATTATGATTGATAAAATTCCGACAAGGATGTTAAATGCTTAAAATCCACTGAGTATTGTCGCTATACCTGATTTTTATTTTTCTTAAATCATTTTTTCATAACTTATTTAATATATTAAAATAAAATATAATTAACTAAAACTTATTTGGTGATAAATTATGAAAGCTGTAATTCCAGCAGCAGGTTTTGGAACAAGATTTTTACCTGCTACTAAAGCGCAACCAAAAGAAATGTTGCCGGTTTATGACAAACCTACTATTCAATATGTAATTGAAGAAGCTGTGGCTTCAGGTATTGATGATATTTTAATCGTTACAGGCAGAAACAAGAGGTCTATTGAAGATCACTTTGACAAATCATTTGAACTTGAACAGACTTTGCAAAGTGCAGGCAAGGATGACCGTTTAAGACAAGTTCGTGCAATCACTGATTTGGCTGACATCTGTTATGTAAGGCAAAAAGAGCAAAAAGGTCTTGGAGATGCAATATACTGTGCTAAAAAACACGTTGGTGGAGAACCGTTTGCTGTTCTTTTAGGGGATTCAATCACTAAAGGTCCTACTCCATGTACCAAACAGCTAATTGATGTTTATGAAAAATATGAGGCATCAGCAATCTCACTTGAGGCAGTTCCTAAAGAAAAGGTAGAAAGATATGGAATCATCAAAGGAACTGAAGTTGAAAATGATGTTTACAACATTGAAAAACTTGTTGAAAAGCCATTGGCTCATCAGGCACCTTCAAATTTAGCTATCATGGGAAGATATGTGTTAACATCTGATATCTTTGATAAAATCGATGAAACCGAACCGGGTGTTGGTGGGGAAATCCAGTTAACAGATGCTCTTCAGAAATTGGATGCAATCTATGGAGTTACATTCGAAGGAAAAACCTATGATATCGGAAACCGTTTTGAATGGTTGAAAACTTCAATAGAGTTTGCAATGGATGATGACCAGTCTAAGGATGATTTGGTAGAATATATGAGAGAAATCATTAAGGAAAATGAATAAGTATTAGTGAATAACTTTTTTTTACTTTTTTTTAAAGTTGATAATTATGCAAAAACGATTAATTAAAAAAACGGGTGATGAAATATTTCCGTTGGGCTTTGGAGCTATGAGATTGCCTTTGAAAAACGGTAAAATTAATCGTGAACTTGCAAAAAAACAGATTTATCATGCAATTGACAGTGGTATAAATTTCATTGATACTGCTTATCTTTATGGGGACAGTGAAACTTTTCTTGGAGAAGTGCTGCAAGGGGAGTACAGGGACAAGGTGAAATTATGCACAAAACTGCCTTCAATCAATGTCAGAAAATATGAGGATATGGAAAATATATTGGATGAGCAGTTGAACCGTCTTCAAAGGGATTCAATTGATTATTATCTGATTCATGCCGTTGACTTAAAGACAATAAACAGATTACTTAAAAGGGACTTAATTAAATTCCTTAACAAGGCAAAAAGAGAAGGGAAAATCAAGCACGTTGGCTTTTCATACCATGGTCCTAAGGAGGAGTTTGAAATAATTTTGAACGGTTATGACTGGGATGTTGTAATGGTTCAGTACAATTATTTTGATGAGAATGTCCAGGCGGGCATGGAAGGAATAGAATATGCTGCCTCAAAGGGAATGGGTGTTTTTGTAATGGAGCCTCTAAAGGGAGGAATCCTTGCAGGAAAAATGCCTCGTGAAGCTGAAGAGATATTTAGAAATGCCAATCCAAATAAAACTAATGCAGAATGGGCACTGGAATGGGTTTTAAACAATAGGAATGTAACATGCGTATTGTCCGGAATGAATTCAATAGAGCAAATTGATGAAAATATTCGGATTGCTAGGGATGCTACTCCATTATCAATGAGTTTTGAGGATATGGAGACTATTGAACTTGTTAAAAGGGTTTTAAGAAATTCTCTAAAAATCAATTGCTCAACATGCGGATACTGCATGCCATGCCCTCAGGGTGTCAATATTCCGGAATGTATGAAAATATACAATGAAAAGTACCTGTTTGAACATAAAGGATTTATCAATCAGTCATTTATGGATTATTATCAGTATGTCGGTGGAATCATGGGCAATGAAGGCAATGCAGGTAAGTGTAACGGCTGCGGAAAGTGCTTGAGGAAATGTCCTCAAAAATTGGATATCATTTCAGAGCTTAAAAAAGTTAAAAAGGAATTTGAATTGCCTGGATTGAAATACATTTTGATATTTGTCAGGTATGTCGGATTTCCAGTTTACAGACAAATGGTCAAACTTTTAAATCGCTAATTTTTTCTTATTTTTTCTGTAATTTCTTCCCACTCTTGTGATGTTACAACATCAATTGATTCTCTCCAGGTTCTTTGGCGAACGATGTTGAATACTTCTGTAAAAACCGGGTTGTTTCTCTGTTTAATAAAGTAGTCGTAGTAGTCGTATGGCATCTTAATCACATTAAACATCAATTAAATAATTTATATTGATTAATTTAATATTTAAAGCTTGTTGAAGTCATTTCGTAAAATTGTAGTCATTCAACCATCTTATTTAAAGTTTTCTGTAATCTATAAAATTATATACTTCAAAAACAGAAATATTAAGTAGGTGGAAAAAATGAAACTTGAAGAATTATTGGCTCCATGTCCAAAATGTGGTTCTAAAGATAAAGTGGCTAAAAGAAAACTTTTAGATAATCACAGGGCTCACGCGGAAATGGATGCAGTCAAATGTGAAAATTGCGGTTACATATTCTTTGTAAACGATGACATGGATGAAGACGAGAAAAAGAAATTATTGAATGAATTAAACAAAATCTACGGATAAAAATGACATTTCATGTAATGATTATTCCAACATTAAACTGTCCGTCAAACTGTAAATACTGTTGGGGTTCTGAAAACAAAAATGAAATGATGGATTCGGAAATTATTGATCAAATTATTGCTTGGCTGGGTGACTTTAGGGATGACAAGGTTCATTTCACTTTTCATGGTGGTGAACCGCTTCTGGCAGGTTACGATTTTTATAAATATGCATTGGAAAAACTTTCAGAATTGCCGAATCTCGAAGGATTTTCCCTGCAAAGTAATATCTGGCTTTTATCAGAAGAGCTCATAGACTTATTTATAAAGTATAATGTTGTTGTTAGTACAAGTATTGATGGGCCAAAGGAAATCAACGATTATCAAAGGGGAGACGGTTACTTTGACAAAACCATGGAAAAATTCAGACTGGCAAAAAGTAAAGGACTAATAATTAACTTTGTTTTAACAGTGACCGATTACTCTAAGGATTTCTCTGATGAACTGTATGACTTCTTTAAAAATGAACAGATGAATCTGAAGATACATGCTGCTCTTCCGTCACTTCGTGGTGACAATGCAGACCCGTGGGCACTTGACCAGGAAGAACATGGGAAATTGCTTATTGACTGGTTGGACAAGTATCTCTACGATTTGGATAAGTTCACAGTAATGGATTTGGATCATATTTGCAAATCATCTTTAAGAAGAAGAGGAACCCTATGCACATTTGCAGACTGTATAGGAACCACACTTGCTGTTGGCTTTGACGGTTCAATTTATCCGTGTTACAGGTTTGTTGGAATGGATGACTATGTATTGGGTAATGTTAAAGATAATCCTGGCTTTGATGATTTAAAGGAATCTGATGCATGGTTAAAACTCATGGAGTTCAGAGAGTATGTTGATGAAAACTGTAAAAAATGTAGATATGTAAAATATTGTGAAGGAGGATGTCCTTACAATGCAATTGTAGCATATCAAACACCTCATGCAGTTGACCCTCAATGTACAGCTTATAAAATGATTTTTGGAGAAGTTTCAAAAAGAATGAATAAGGAGTTTGCAAAATCTGCATTTGGAATGGGAGCACCTGCTCCTAGAAAGGAGGGTGAAGCGTTTAGCATAATGGATCTTGCAATGAAACCTTAATTTAAATTGATAATATGATTTGTGATGATTGTCTGCATTTGTAATTAAGAAACAAATACAAGATTGTATGTAAAATTCATGAACATCAGCTGTTGGATGTTAAAGAGTGCAGGAACTATAGGAAAATTGAAGATGAATAACTGTATTTTCTAACTATTTTTTACTATTTTTTTAATCATTAAAGTAATACGGGATATATAAATGAATTCAAAAAAAGTAATAACATTTATATTGGTCCGGTTACAAATATTTTATTTGTAATACTGAGTATTTAAATAAAATCAAAAAAAGTAATACTTTTTGGCTGTTCGTAATTACTGGATTTAATTTTTTAATAATCTTTAAAATATGGGGGAAACTATTAAAAAATTTTTTAGTAATACTGAGTATTTAAATAAATTCAAAAAAAGTAATACTTGAGGTGTTTAGTGTGATAGACGAAATAACTGATTTCTTATTCGGATTAAAAATGACCATTATTTCTGGTGTATTTTTATTAATTGCAGTTATTTTCATGATTTTTGGAGTAAAAACTCCAGTTTATTTGGATCCTGCATGGGGTACAGTAATAATAAGCGGAATTCCAATGCTTCTTTTGGCATTGACCAGGTTAATCCGCGAAAAATGGATTTCTTCTGCACTGCTGATTGCAATAGCTATGGTGGCATCAATTTTAATAGGTGAGATTTTTGCCGCAGGAGAAGTAGCTTGGATTATGGCTTTAGGTGCTCTTTTAGAGGACTGGACTGTTGAAAGAGCTAAAAAAGGATTAAGAAATTTAATTAACTTAACTCCGCAAACTGGAAGAAGAATTCGAGATGGGGTAGAAGAGGTTATCCCCGTAGATGAGATTGAATTTGGGGATACATTAAGAATTCTTCCAGGAGAAAGCGTTCCGGTTGATGGTGAAATCATAAGAGGCACATCTTCACTTGACCAGTCAATTATGACAGGTGAATCACTTCCTATTGATAAGGAAGTGGGCGATGAGGTATTCTGCGGAACCATGAACATGTATGGTGCTATTGACATTAGGGCAACCAGTTTAGGTGAAAATTCATCACTTCAAAAATTGATTGATCTTGTAAAGGCTGCTGATGAAAAACAGGCACCTACTCAAAGGATTGCAGATAAATGGGCAACATGGCTGGTCCCTGTAGCTTTGATAATTGCTATTGCAGCATGGTTGATTACAGGCAACATCGAAAGAGGTGTGACTGTTCTTGTAGTGTTCTGTCCTTGCGCATTGATACTTGCAACACCGACAGCAATCATGGCTGCAATAGGTCAGGCAACAAAATATGGCGTCTTAATCAAATCTGGTGAAGCGCTTGAAACATTGGGTGGCCTAAATACTTTAGTATTCGACAAGACAGGAACATTGACTTACGGTAATCTAGAAGTTTCTGATGTTATTTCTCTAAAAGAAGATTTAACCAATTTGGATTTGCTTAAGCTCACAGCTTCCTGTGAAAAGTTAAGTGAACATCCATTGGCAAAAGCTATCGGTAACAATGCAAAAGAAGCTGATATTGACATTGAAGAGCCACAAGACTTTAAGATGTATCCTGGTAAAGGGGTTACATGTAAAAATTCTTATGGTCAGGTATATGCGGGAAACTCCAAATTCCTATCAGAAAATGATATTGACGTAAAAGTTGACACACAGCTGGATAAGTTGAAAAGTGAAGGTAAAGCTTCAATCATTGTTGCATTGGATGGTGAAGTCATTGGTCTAATTGGTTTGTCTGATGTAATACGTGAGGATTCCAAACAGATGATTGACAGTTTGCATGAGCTTGGAACCGAAACAGTATTGCTTACAGGAGATAACACAGAAACTGCTAATTACTTTGCATCACAAGTTGGAATTGGCAAAGTTTATGGAAATTTACTCCCAGAAGAAAAGCTTTCATGGATTGAAAAATTCAAAGAGGAAGGCAAACAGGTATGTATGATTGGAGATGGAGTAAATGATGCTCCTGCACTTAAGATGGCAAATGTAAGTGTAGCAATGGGATCTGTCGGCAGTGATGTGGCTATTGAAGCTGCGGACATTGCACTTTTAGGTGATGACATTGGTAAAATCCCATATCTTAAAAAACTTTCAAATTCAACATTATTCACTATCAAAGCAAACATTGCAATTTCAATGGCAATCAATGCTGCTGCTATTGTATGTTCTGTATTGGGACTCCTAAACCCAGTAACTGGTGCTATAGTGCACAATGCGGGATCATGTCTTGTAGTTTTAAATGCAGCGCTGTTATACGATAGGCACTTTGATGATTCAATCAAAAAAATTGACACCCAGAATACTGAGCACTCACATTATCATTTCCACGGTGTAAGTAAAATCATTCAATACTTTGGTCTTTAAACTATTTAAATGGTTATTTTGGACTAATTACTGATATTTGAAGTATTATTGTATATTACTGCTTTGATTATCGTTTTTGTCTAAATAACTTGTGGAAAGATAGATTGTACAAAAAGTTGTGAATGATTTAAATATCTCTTTCACAATGATGGGAAGCACACACATTCTCATGAGGGTGTAGAAATTCTTGAAATCGAAAAGGAAAATGGAATTAAGCATGTGCATGTTCACAAGCATGAACTTGACAGACAAAGTTGTGGACCATATTACAACTAATTTTTTTTACTATCCATTTTTGTTTTCACAATTTTTATATATTTTAATTGAATAATTTTTATGTAGGTATTGTTATGAATGATAAAATAATTTTAGGGCTTCCAAAGGGAAGTTTAAACAATGTTAAAAGAGGAAATACTCACCAATTATTTGTTGATGCCGGTTATGACGTCAAAGGATATGAACCTGGTGATGAATCTTACGAAATTGAAATATTGAATGATGATGAAATTGTAGCATTCTTGACTCGTCCGCAATCCACTCCCGTCGAGCTCAACAGAGGAATGGTTGATATAGCTATTGTTGGTGAAGATTGGATTAAGGAAGAATCCGTTTTAAGGCCAACAAAAACCATAAAGCTTGGTGATTTGGATTATGGAAAAACCCGTCTGATTGTGGCGGTTCCTAAGGATTCTCCATATGACAGTTTGTCTGATCTGTTCAGGGCAAACAAGGACAGGAAAACTCCAATCTTATGTTTCACAGAATATCCGAATCTGACCAGAAAATTCATAATGGAAAATGAAGTCTATCAGGAAATATATGGTGATGCGGTACCATTTGTCCAAGTAAGAGGTTTGACTGATGGGGATAATGAAATGGTGCAGGTAATCAACTCCGATGGTGCTACTGAAGTTTACATTGCAAAAGGTGCTGACTTGATTGTTGACAATACTCAAACAGGCAGCAGCTTGAGAAAAGCCGGATTGAAGGAAATTGAAACTATCCTGCATTCTTCAGCAGGTCTTTACGCAAGTGAAAAATGCACTGGCGAAAAGCTTGAAAAAGCTAAAATGATTTATGAACAGTTGCTCGGGGCAATTACTGCCAAAAATTTTTTCGACGTAAAGTTCAATATTGCAAATTCAAAAATTGAAGAGGTTTCAAATTATTTAATTGACAATAAGTTATGTGCCGATGAGCCTACAATTACTGCAGGGTCTGACTTTTCACAGATTAATGTGCTGATTCCTAAATCAAAATTCCCTGAAATGGTTGATGTTATCAAAGGATTTGATGCAACTTCCATCATAAGAAATGATTTAAAACAATTGATTGAATAATCATTTCATTTTCTTTATTTTTTCTAAATAATATTTATTTTTCATTATTATTCAATTCTAACTATCATTATTTATCATTAACATTTATAAGGTATCTTTTATATATCTAATAATATT
>CAZQWN010000065.1:0-11818 GCA_964596915.1 uncultured Methanobrevibacter sp. | reverse complement strand
TCCGGAATCATCCAATAGCTTAATGTCAACTACTTCATTTGGATATGGATTTCTGTATTCATCAGTCAGCATTATAGATATGAAATCTCCATTTTTCAAAGTATCATTACTTAAAACTTCGATTTTTGTATTGTGACTGTTTGCTGATATGAATATGAATGAACCGATTGCAACAATAAGTATCACTATCACAACAGCTATAACTGTCTGTTTTTTATCCATCAAATCACCTAATCATTATGAACCAACAAAACGTCAATGTCTGCGATTTTCAAGACCTTTTCAGCTACACTTCCAATAATGAATCTGTGAATACCACTTTTTCCTGATGAGGAGATTACAATCAAATCTGCATTTTCCTCATTTGCAACCTCATTAATTGTTTCAGCAGGAAAACCTGTTTTAACTATTGTCTTCACATTATATGAATCATCAAATGACTCTGCCATTTTGCTAACAGCCTTTTCAGCTTCCTTTTTCATAACTTCATTTGCCTTTCTAACTTTTTTTCTGCTTTGAAATGCACTTGAAGTCAATTTGCCCGCAACTGACAATATGATGATTTCACCATCATCAGCAATGAGTTTTGTAACTCGGTCAACTTCTTGTCTCGCATATCCCGAACCGTCTGTAGGAAGTAAAATTTTCTTATACATTATGTTACACCTTAGTATAATATATATTAGAAATTAATGATTTATAAAATTTAGTTAAAAAATTGAAAAAAATTAAACTGATTTTATAAATGATGACATTAATTTTTATGATTTCGTATTTTTAATGCTTTCAATTTCTTCTTCAATCTCTTGTTTTCCTATTGGATTTTTTCATCTCATTTATTGAATGTTTGATTTTAATGTTTTTGTGAAAGGTGCCAATTCAATATTGTCTGTCACCGAAATATCGCTAGTTTAAAAAGATTTCAACACCTCTCATCACATTTTCCTTAGTTTCCATAAAGAAAACTTTTAGGGTGCAATACTGCAAACTAGTCTTTCAACAGCCTCAATGTATGAAAATTTTGCCCTATATTATTTATAGCTTCAGCCGTCATGTTTTCTTTTAAAGCGACATCACATCATAGGGAAATCTCAAATAATACTCTATAATAAAATGATAGTTCACAGAGAAAAAAATGAAAATCTAAAAAAAAGAAAAAAATTATAAAAGAGCCTGTACAGCATCTTTTACGTCAGCCAAATCTTCGGTAGGTTCGAATCTTTGAACAACATTGCCCTGACGGTCAACCAGAAACTTGGTGAAGTTCCATTTGATGTCATTGTTGTCCTTATAATGTCTGTCCTTTGCCTTCAACATTAATTTCAGGGCAGTTGCACCTTTACCCGTAAGGTCTGTGAAAGGCTGTTCGTTTTTAAGGTATTCAAACAGTGGTGATGCGTTTTCACCGTTGACATCTATCTTGTCGAAAATTGTATACGGAACCAGCCATTTGGATCTGCACACTTCAGTTATCTCCTCTGTTGTTCCTGGAGCCTGATTTGCGAACTGGTTGCATGGAAAGTCCAAAATCTCAAAGCCCTGTTCATTGAATTGGGCATATATTTCATTCAGTTCTGTGTATTGTGGTGTAAATCCGCATTTTGTTGCTGAATTCACTATCAAAAGTACTTTGTCCTTGTATTGACTTAATGATTGAATATTTCCTTCGCCGTCCTTTACTTCAAAATCATATATTGACATAGAATACCTCCATGAATTGAAGATATATTGTAGAATGAATATATTTAAAGTTTTTGGCAAATATTATTTATATCCTGAATGTTGAACTCCAAAACAGGATTCGATTATATGATAATGATGAGAGATTAAGTTAAATACTAGATGGAATAGAAATAATTGCAGGTGAAATATTATGGAAAAAAATAATATAATATTAATCGTTATAGTGGTATTGGTAATTGCTCTTGCTGCAGTTGCTGCGTATATCTACTCAACAGACAATACTGCAATTGACATCACCAACCAAACACAAAATAAAACTGTTATTGATGTGGACAAGGCTAATAACACTACCATAACCAGTGTTGGAGACAATTCCACTAGAAACGATGCCAACAATAACCTTACAAACAATAACACCACATACAAGGTGTATAACCCACAATCAGATTCATATGTACCTGTTATTGGCGAAAAATTCGATGATGAAGTCAACAGATGGTATACATATGATGATCAGGGCGTAAGATACTACAATACAAGAATTAATTAATTTTAATTCTTCTTTTTTTATTTTTTTAATCAATGAAAACTGAATTAATCATGTTGTCTCTGTAGGCGGTATCGTCCCGCAGGCTTTCTATGTGATGGATGACGTTCAGTTTCAAATCTTCAAGTTTAATACGTGTTTCTAGGTCGTTGAAGTCTACTTCAAACAAAAAGATAAACTTCACATCCATTTCCTGATTGTAAACAACCCAGCTTGGACCGTTGATGTCAAGCATTTTGATGGACCATCTGCTCATAAGAGCGTTGAACTTTTCTGTAAGTTCATCCACATCTAAGTCCTCCTTTATGAATATTTCATTCATTGATAAAATACCTCTGAATCTGTTTTTGGAAGGTTCAATTCAATGTCTTCACGGTTGAAGATGCCGAGCATTGATATTTCTGACTTTCTGATGGACATTGCCTGTGTGATGTTTTCATCCTCAATCGAAATCATTGACACATTGACCCATTCGTCGTCTTCGCTTAAATACAGGCATGGCTCAAACAACTGAAATTTTGTCATTACAATCAATAGCAATTCATTAATCTGCACATCATTTCCTGTCTGCTGTTTGTTTAAATCCAATATCTTTTCCTTAACGTTCATTTTATACCTCATATATTGCTATCTTGAACCAGTAAACATTATCACATTTTAGTTATTTCACTCAGCTTTTCCATGTTGTCCATTGCAACTGCAAACCCATCAACCAATATGAATTCCAATGCCTTGAAAAAACCCACATCATTAAGCAATGTGCAGTTTTCAAGCAGGAGCTGTGAATAATCCGGTTCATCCATAATATCTCTTTTGAATTGGTTTTTGATGTCCTCAAGCAAGTCTTCATCAATAAATGACTCCAGAATGTCCTTGACAACATTTGCAAGGCTGTTTCCTATTGTCTTAAGCATTTCAATTTCATCATCACTTCGCTCAATGGTTTTCTGGATATTTAAAAATGAAGAGTAATCCTGATAGCCTATCAGCGTAAAGCGACCTTCAACCGTATGTGCTGCATATTCATCAATCAGGCAGTTTTCAGGCGAATATGACAATATGAATGATATAATCGATTCAAACTCCCTTGTTTTTGATGCATTAAGAATCCTGCACATCATCTGTGTCAGTATTTCCTTTATAAGAAAGTGGGTAAGCTCATGAAGAAGTGTGGTAATCTGAAGGGCGTCAAGCTGCCTGTCATCAACGAATATTGTGTTGAATCTGTAAAATCCCAATTCAGGACCGTATGACTTGTATTCCACTTTGACAAAGGCCTTTGTAAAGAGGATTATCTTTTCCAGAATTGTCAAATCATCAAGGTCCAGTCCGTTTGTCCTGATTGCTGCGTCGAGGTTTTTGAGTGCGGTCAGCTTGATGCTTTTTATGATTTTTGAAAATTCATCACTGCTGAAGTTAAAATCGGCCAGTTTCTCCAGATTTTCACCTGTCAATATGTCTGTGAAACTGCCATATTCGTTTTTGGCTTTAAAATCAAATTCATGCTTTACGTCTATGTTTTTAACGTTAACGATTTCAGCATCCTTTAATGCGACTGCACATTTAAAGCAGAACAGTTCCCCATCAGAGTATTTTTGTCCGCATTTGGGACATATCCGAGTAATTTTTCTATCTAAATGAGGGGCCTCAAGATGGTATTCCTCAACGTAATCAAACCTGACGGACTGATTAAAATCTCCATCAAAATCTTTTTTAAATCTTTCTTTGGGAAATGCACCTTCTATAAGTGCCTTCTTTTCTGTGTCAATTTCTACATATCCGGATAAGCTATTCAATTTCATTTAAGACACCTCAATACATGAACAATGCTGTTATGAAGCTGAAAATCCATACTACAACTGCAAGTGCAATGATGATGATTCCGTATTTTTTTGCCTTTGGGCCGTCGTTTCGTGTGACGAGATAAATTCCTATTATAAGGCCTATGAGCGGAATCAGAAATGCGCATATGAAACCTAAAACAGTTGCCAGTGTGTGGTTCTTTTCACTTTGAGGCATCACATAGTCTGAACTGTTTGGAATATCGTTGCCGATAGCAGAATATGCTGAAATATCTTTTCCGCAGTTTTTGCAGAATTTGGCTTCACTAACCAGTTCCTCTCCGCAGAATGGACAGAATTTTGACATGCTATCACTATCCGAACAGATGATTTATCAGGTACTCATCATCCTTGTAAAACTCTATGTTGATTTTAGTCCTGATTGCATCCAATGACCACATGAGCTGCTTTGATTCGCTCAATGGAACATGAACGTTTTTAGCGCCGTTTTCCACGCACATCTTTAAAGTTTCTTCCAAATGTTTTGATTGTGACTCGTTGAGTATAACTGTAGAGTTGGCCAAACCTTGATTATTTTTAATGGATTCATTTGCAACAAGTTCCTGTAAACTATAATCATTAGGTTGTCTGGAAGATGTTAAATTATCAACCGTTGCTTTATTATTTTTAATGGTTAATCTGAAGATGTCATCCCCTTCAATGAACACGACTTCACCGACACCATGAACCATGTCCAGAGGAAGTCCTGAAGCAGGTTGTTCGATGACTTTCTCTTCCTCTTCGATGAGTCCCTTCTCAACAAGATCAGAAACCATATGCTTTACAAACATGCTGGACATCTCCTTGTCCATTGCAAATGGATCTTTAGGCTCTTCCTCTTCGCCTGCAATCTTTTTCAGGAGGCGAATAATCTCTTCATTCTGCTTTTCAATATTCTTATTGATTTTAATTAACTGTGACAATTCAGACATGTTTATGCACCTATATCAAAAATAAATAGTAAATTGATTCGAATAATCTCTCGTCATTTGCAAACTTCTCAAATCCAATCGAATATTTCAAAAGAGTCATTCTCGAAATGAGAACATTATCGGATTCGGGATTTAAAATGATGCCGTCCATATCCTCGCTTAAGACAAAGTTGACCAGTGTTGCAAGGTCAATCAGCTGGGCATACCTGTATTTTGAGGTGGACGGGGCTTCAAGTTTTGATTTGGATGAGAAAATCGTTGCATATTTTCCGCCCACAATGTCAACGTACATGCTGGCAACAGGCCCTGTCTGCTTCTGTGATATCAGCCCGTCAACCGCCTTGGAGGATAAGTCATAATCACTCAACATCAATGTCATGAGCTGTGAGGAGGCAAGCTTTTCAAAAAGCATCTCATAGTCCCCCACATTTTTCCTGTTTTCTATGAATTCTTCAAGGCTGCGGTTGTCGATTGAGGCGTAAATCTCTTTCAGTTCACTTTCAGAATATGGATTTCGTGAGTAGAAGTTTGTTTTGGGAATGTTTTCGATGCCCAGAATGAACTCCTTGGTGAAAAGATATTTTTCAGATGCCGGATTGAGAATATAACCCTCGATATTCGTTGTCTTTATGATGTTTTGATACAGCTCAAAGGGATTGTTCAGCACCTGAATGTCGTCCTGTCCGTAGAACTTATGAAACTCGTCAAGGTCTGTAAAAAGAGGAGTTATCTTTGATTCATCATCCTCATAGATTATGAAATTCAGGGTATCGTTCTGCCTTTTGGCAGGAATATAAAGATTGGAATACCTGAATTCATGAATAAGCCTGACAAGCAAATCCTCTCTAAGCACATTGCCATTTAGATGGATGTCTTCAATTACGGTTCTTAAGTGTTTATGAGTTATCATTGAAAATACTTATGTTTTAAATTCTATATTAACTTGATTATAGCTGAAATGCATAGTCAAGGCAATCTTTGAATTTAGGATCTTCAACAATCACTTCAATTCCGCTGGCCTGCGGGAGGAAATCTGTTCTCATAATGATGAAATTCAATGTGTTCGGATTGACCATGACTCCGTCCATGTCATTTCTCAATACAAAATCAAAAAGTTCGGAGAGTCTTGTAATCTGAACATAGCAGTGGCCATCAATATCCTTTGCAGCTTCCCTTACGGTGTCAATGTCAGTGTAGATTCCGCCAAGCAGTATATCACCAATGTCGAAATTGCACAGGTTGAATCCGCCAACGTCACTGGCCTTGATGATACCGTCTTTTGCAAATTCATCCAAACTCTCATCACTCACGACAAGATTGTACACGGTTGAATCTGACAGCTCTGCAAACAGATCGTCAGTGGAGAAAGTTTCATCTGAAGTGAGAAGTTCAATCAGTGAGTCGTTGCTTGCATTTTCTAGAATCTCCTTAAGCTCGTCGGGGCCGTAGGGCTCAACGCCACCATCTATTTTGAAGTACATGTTTTCAAGGAAATCCCTTTCAAGAGGTAGGCAGCTGCCCTTGATGTTTATGATGATTCCGTCCAGGTCATTTTCACTGACCAGGTCAACATACTGGGCGAAGTCCAAAACCACTGGACTGAACTCATCATTCCCGCTGATGTATGCTGAAAACTCATCGGTGTCTGTAAACAGAGGGATGAAAGTAAGGCCGTCTTCCTCAATTGTTATGTTTTCAAAAATAATGCCATCTTCATTTTCGTTTAACGGTATGATGAGATTTGACACTTTCAATTCATTCATAAGTTCGAAAAACACTTCCATAGGTGTATCTTCATTATCGTCAAGGTATACTTTTGCAAAATCAATAGTTTCTTTTAAATGTTTGTTTCTAATCGACAACTGGTTCATAGCAATTGCTCCTTAATCATTTATTATATGCCATTATATATTAATTTTATAATATTTAATCATGTTTATTTGAAAGGTATATACTATGAGAAAATTGTTAATAATACTAATTAAAAATATAATAAGCATTCATTAAAAAATAATAAAGAAGTAACTAATGATGTATTTATCATAAAACATAAAGTTATTCATGCCTAGAGAACTGACTGAACAGGAAAAATGGGAAATAATTGGAAAAATAAAAGTTTCACCCATAAAATACAAAACACTAAAAACCATCCGCACAGAGTATATGATGCCTTCAGAAATTGCAAGGTACAGCGGCCTTAGAATTACACAGGTTTCAAATGCCCTTCGTGACCTGAAGAGGCATGAACTTGTAGTCTGCATTAACGAGGACGCAAGAAAAGGCAGACTCTATCACAACACCGATTTGGCACTTGAAATTTTGGAAATGATAGACAGTAATGAAATCATTTAGCCAATTTGGCAATCACATATTCATCCATATAAATAAAAATAACTTCGGCTTTTTTCAAATCCATTTCTTTGATGTCAGTGGCGCTTTTGATGTTTTCAATCAGAGTATATTCACTGTTTGCAACATACCCTACAGTTTCACCTTCTATTTCCACCCTTACCGCATCGCCGTCGTGCTCGTTATCAGGTTCCCTGACCAAGTCAACTGTCAAGCCCGGTGTGAATATTTCAATTCCGAAATAGAATCTGGTTCCGGTTATGCTAATCAGGGTTTCGGTTGTTGACTTTATGAATTCCAGTTGACTTTCCAGTTCCTTAATCTGGTCCGTGAAGCCTTCAGCCCTCATGTAGCAGA
This sequence comes from uncultured Methanobrevibacter sp., assembly GCA_964596915.1. Lineage (GTDB taxonomy): Archaea > Methanobacteriota > Methanobacteria > Methanobacteriales > Methanobacteriaceae > Methanocatella. Next base: position 4,109 of record CAZQWN010000065.1, on the reverse strand, counting down.
TTCTTGACTCTATGCTTTGGCCGAGACAGTCAAGAATGCTTCCCTTAAGGTACCAGAACTTTTCCCTATAGATTCCTTCAAGGCCATCCGGAATGAGGTCTATTGCAAGGGTGATGATGTCCAAAGCCCTTTTCTTGTCATTCAGTGAATTTGCCCATGAATAAAGCATCAATGCCTTGTTAATTCTTGTTTTATCAGAGTCATTCAAATCCAGCACCCGGTCGTATGCTTCGCTTGCTTCCGAGTACCTGCTGAGACTTTCCAGTATGGCCGCCTTGTGATTGTGGTATTCGTAACTGTCTGAGTCGTTTTCGATTGCAACGTTTATAAGTGTCAAAGCCTCATTTGGTCTTGAATCATTAAAAAGCCTTTGAGATTCATTAAAAAGGGTCTGTGCAATGTCGGGTGTTTCGACTTCATTTTCTTCGCTGGTCTTCGCCACCCAGTCATCAAGGTTTTCTCCGAATTGACGCTGTGTCATTTTTCACCTAATCCAAATTGTTCACGTGTTTGGCCACTTCCTCTCCAACTTCGGTCAGCCTGTATATCCTGTTTTTGTGGGCTTCCTCGTTGATGCATTCCGCAACCTCACATTCCTTGAGCTGCCTCAGGACATTTGAAATGTGATTTATCTTTATTCCTGAATCCTTGGCAATAACGCTCGGAGTCTTTTCGCCTTCCTCAAGAGCCTTCACTGCTTTCGCCCTGTAGGAAGAGATGTTGATATATCCGAATACCTTCAAAGTTTCATCATCCATGTTTTTCACCTCGCAATGTGTTTATCTTGTTTAAATCTTTGTCTGTTAAACATATAATGATTTGCTATTTGTAGTCCCTGATTGTTCCAATCATATTCTCCATATCATCAATGAGCACGTCAACATCCTCGTCATCGGAAGAATCCATGGTAAGAACAAGCTCGTTTGTCAAATCGTCCATTTTTGATATTATTTCCTTAAGTATTTTAATTTTAGATTTGATTTCATCATCCACTCTCGGTGAGTCCTCGGTTGCAAGGTTAATAATTGTAAGTGCATTTTCCGCTTCCTTGTCGAAAAGCTTTTTTGACTTGTCCACAAGTCCTATGAACCTGGTGTATGTCATCTGGGGAGGCTGGAAACGCTTTTCTATCAGTTCACGTGCAACCTCATCCTTAGCGTTATATTCAACCTGCAGAGAGTTGATTTTTACCTTGTAGTTTTCAAAGGCGGGAATGAGTGTCTTTTCAAGTTTAGGAGCTTTGGGCTTTTCGATGACCTTTTCATTATCATTTATCTTTTCAGTCCTTTTGCTTTCGACTTTAGGATGATTTGTTGGATTCGGATTTGTCAGCCGATGGATTATGAATCCTACAACATATGCAGGTATTGAAAATAAAAATCCTATTACAAACATTGAAAACAGGTTTGATTCCGGCACGATAATGTCTGATAAAAAGAATATGATGAATACCAGAATGGAAATTATCTTGGTTTTGGAGAGGACAAACTCGCCCGTATTGCGGTTCTGCCAGTAAAAGAAGAAATGCTTCAAATCCTCCAAAACACCGTAGTCGTTGTTTTCAACTACAGCATCAGCAGGCCTTCCTGAAAAGTAATGAATGACATATCCCACCAGAAAAACAGGAAGGGTGAATGCTAAAGAGCCCAATACTGCAGTAGTCCAATTGAGAGAAATTGTATATGAAAGGAAAAAGACAAATACAACAATTGCTGAAACCTTTGATTTTGCAATAACATATTGTCCGTCATAATTCCAATAAAGCAGCGCATGCAACACGCCCGGCTTTCCGCTTTTTTTCATCACCTCAACAGCAGAGTCCCTGAAAGACTGGGATTTACAGTTCGGGCAAAACTTGTAGTCTGCATCCACCTTTTCACCGCAGTTGTTGCATATCTTGTATTGGCTAGTCATCTTCATCATCCTCAATTAAAAAATCCTCATATGTAAGGGTATTAAGTTCCTCATCAGTTATGTCATCATCTCCCGCCAGACGGTTTGCCTGTCTTGTAATCATTTCCTCAAAAAGATTTCTCACAGCCCTTCCGTTTGCGAAGTTTTTGGGTCTGTGCTCATACAGTGTCTCGAAATATTCCGTCAGGTACTGCCTTGCACCCTCATCCAAAGTCAGGTTGGCCTCACAAGCCATAAGATCGAATATCTCATAAAGCTCTTCACCGTCATAGTCCTCGAAGTATATGAACTTGTTGAACCTTGACTCAAGACCTGGATTTGAGTGAAGGAAATTGTCCATCAAATCAGGGTAACCCGCAACAATTACAATCAAATCATCCCTATTGTCCTCCATTGCCTTTAGGAGAGTGTCTATAGCTTCCCTTCCATAGTCGTTTTCATTCGCTTGAGCAAGGGAATATGCCTCATCGATGAATAGAATTCCACCCATTGCTGACTGGATAACGTCCTGGGTTTTTATTGCGGTCTGGCCGACATAGCCTCCGACAAGGCCCGAACGGTCTGTTTCTATGAGATGTCCTTTTGATAAAAGTCCGATTTCATGATATATCTTGGAAAGAAGCCTTGCAACAGTGGTCTTTCCGGTTCCGGGATTTCCTGAAAATACAAGATGCAGGCTCATGGCAGGCTGTTTGATTCCACGGTCCTGGCGAAGTTTTCTTATTCTCACAAGATTGATGAGTGAGTTGACATCCTTTTTGACCTTTCTGAGACCTATCAGCTTATTGAGCTTCTCAAGGTATTCGTCAAGGGAGTGTGTTTCATCATCTTCAGGGATTTTATCCTGTGATGACTGTATTTCGCCCATGATGTCATTTGCGCTTTTTGCCATTAATTTTGTTGGTGTGATGTTGTAGCGGGACTTGAGGGTTGAGATATATGTGTTGAACCTGTTAAGGGTGTTTTCATCAATTTCTGTTCCGTCGACAAAGACAAACAGTCCTCCGCACATCCTGAAGCATTCAAACAGGTTGCTTGTGAGGGATTCGTCGATGCCGAAATTGCTTGTGAACTCATCAATCTGGCAGGAGTATGCAAATGAATCCAAATCGCCAAGTTCAGCGCCGCTCAATGCCATGATGTCATCCCTGGAATATGACTCATCCATAAGTTCATTTATGAACTCAAGCTCATTGTCAGTAATCTGATTGTCTCCAAGACCCAGATAACTGAACCACCTGAACAGATCATCATAAAGGACACTTTCAAAATCTATGGTTTTAATAGGTCCATAGAAATCCTTCAGACTGTTTATTGTCTTGACCAGGAATAGAACGCTATTGAAATAATCCTTTACAAAGTCAATGTTACACTTTTCAACTTCACCGCCACATTTTGGACATGTGTGGTGAGTGCTTTCAACTACACTTTTACAATCCCGACAAATAGTCCACTCAATCATAGGAATACCCAAAGATGTTAATTAATAATATATTAACATCTTAAGTAATATAAATTTGTGTGAAATTTGATATATTTTAAAAATAGAATCTAACTCACACGATTAGTTTTGCCATCACATAATAGTCAAGATATCGAAAAAGTATCCTGGTTGTTGCATTATTTGAAAATTTGTCTTTAATGTCTGAGCACTCATGATGCACTCATGTACAGTTAGTGATGTATTTCCAACATATCCCACTGTCTCACCGTTGAATTCAACGCTATGCTACCAGAGTCATGGGCATTGTCGGGCTGATTAACTAAATCCACTAAATCATCCTTGCAATATTGATGAGATGTTGGTTGATGATTTATGAAGGCTTCTATTCTTTCAAGCTCATTTATGCTTTCAAACATCCCTGCACCAAGAAAAAAGCCTTTCTTTACCTGATTTGACGGCCCAATTACTCGAGAATCATTCCTTTTACCAGCATATAATTTTTTCATCCACCATCATCGGGAAGAATATTAAGCGCCTAGTTTTAAATATCCAAATCACTTTCTCTAGATTTTGAGGAGCATGCTTATTTTTTGCTATTCTATATAGGCACTGAGCCTTGTTTTCCCATACTACACTGTCATCCTTAATTTTAAAAGACCCGTCATAGAAGTCAAGTGCTTACTCGTTTTTACTCATGTTGTCCAAGATTATTGCTTTGATTTTCCAGTTGTTCGACCTTTTGGGATTGATT
>CAZQWN010000064.1:0-11931 GCA_964596915.1 uncultured Methanobrevibacter sp. | reverse complement strand
TTATCAAATTTCGGATTTTTGACTATTTCACCAACATTTCTGTTGACAGTCCCTTATAAAAAATGGAGGTGTAAAATAGGTTTGAAACGAATATTTTATAAAGTATTATTCAAAACCATTCAAACGGGTTTTGCATTAGATTTATGCAAATGGAATGAGTATTGACTGCTCCTCTTTTTTAATGTTTAGTGTTGTTCGTCAGATTTTTCTCCCACATCTTGATTTTCATTTGTTTCTTGTTTATCTTTTGATTTTTTAGATTTTCTTTGTTTAATTGGTTTTAAATCTATTCTGCCTTCAGCTAATTGTTGTGGTTATGTTTTGTGTTAAAATCTTGTTGTATGACTGGTGTTGATAATAATAGATGTTTTTTTCATTGAACTTTGTGTATATGAGTGGAATTCTCCTAAACCTAATGCATCTTTAAATACTTTGAAGAAATTTTCTATTATTGGTTTTAAAATATCAAAAAAAAATGTCCCACTACAAAAAACACAAAAACTATATTACAAATGGATTCACAAACTAGTTAACAAAAGAAACAATTATTATGATAAATTAAGATGTTGGATTGTAGAGAATGCATGTTTTATTGCAGTTCAGAATGAAAACATCATTGCATGGAAAAACAACAAATCTAACCTGAAATCTACAATTAAACGCACAACGCATATTTGTGGATAAAATAGAATACAAAGCAATGGAACGAAAAATACTTTGTTAAAGTTCCTAAAAATTTCTCATCCACACAAATATGCAGCACATTCCAAAAAATAAACTCCGACATAAGAGGAATAGAAAACCTGGGAATACATACTGGGTTTGCCCAGAATACGACACACATCATGATAGAGATGTTAACGCAGCAATTAATATCCTTAATGAAGGATTAAAATCGTAGGGACTACGGTGCAGTAAAAAAATATCCAAATTTTTTTTTGGTTTGCGAATCCTCAAACTCTTATCGGGGAAGTTCAAATGGTGATACAATGGAAAACAAAGCTTTAGATAAAAAAACACGAAATATGATACTTCTTTTATTTTTGATAGGAGTATTTATGGGATCTCTAGATACTGGAATAATAGGTCCCGTACTGCCGTCAATCGAACAGAGCTTCCATCTTACAAGCAGAGAGTCAAGCTGGATATTTACCCTCTTTGTAATCTTTTTCATGATAGGTTCACCGATTATGGCCAAATTTTCAGACTTTTACGGTAGAAAAAAGATTTTTATCTTGGACGTGATTCTTTTCGGAGTCGGATCATGCTTGATTGCATTATCAATGAATATTGAATCAATATTTTTAGGCAGAATCATACAGGGCTTTGGCTGTGGTGGGCTTTTCCCTGTAGCAGGAGCATTTGTTGGTGATGCATTTCCATTAAATGAAAGAGGTAAGGCATTAGGAATACTTGGAAGTGTGTTTGGAATCTCTGCAATAGGAGGACCATTGTTTGGAGCGGCATTAATTCCATTCGGTTGGAATTGGTGTTTTACAATCAATATTCCAATCAGCATATTTCTAATAGTATTTGCATATTATATACTCCCAGATTTTGAGGATAAAAGAAAACTGAAAATAGACTATATAGGAATCGCCATATTAAGCCTGCTTTCACTATGTTTAGCCTACGGACTAAACCAGATTGACTCAAGCAACTTTACAAATAGCCTATTTTCATTGAACGTTACTCCATTTTTAATAATATTTATCATATTGATTCCAATATTTCTGAAAATAGAAAAAAGCGCAGAAGAATCAATTGTACCTATACATATGCTTAAAAACAGTGAGATAAGGATTGCATGCATTGAAACCTTATGTTATGGAATCATTTACTCCTCAGTGATATTCGTACCGTCTCTTGTCATCCTTTCAATGGGTTTAAACGACCAGTATGCAAGCCTGATGCTGATTCCCATACTTGGAGCAAATGCAGTTGCAGCACCAATACTTGGTAAAATCCTAGATAAAGTAGGTTCACGTAAGATAATGGCTGTAGGAACATTCATATTGGTAATCGGATTAATTGCTATTGCAGCATGTCCGGATAACTTCATGCTGTTCATTATTGCAGGCTGTCTGATTGGTGTGGGGATGGTAACTATAATAGGTGCTCCATTAAGATACATTGTATTGACTGAAGCAAAACCCCGTGAAAGGGGAGCGGGTCAGGCAATCGTCAACATGTTATCAAGTGCCGGCCAATTGATAGGAGGAGCCCTTATCGGAGGAATCATTGCATCTTTTTCAGGACTCTTAGGTTATAAGGTTAGTTTGATTTTAGCAGCGATTGTTGCATTTGTTGCATTCGTTTTTACTTTGAAATTGAAAGGTCGTGACGAGCAGATTCAGACCATGAAAGCAAATCAATGAGTCATTGAAAAGATTTTTCTGTCCACCTACAATATCCTGTGGTCTGTTTTTAAAAATAAGTATTAATTGTTTTAATATATAAATTAATTCATGTAATACAATAGCTACTTTTGACTGCAAATTCAAAACAAACAAGGAAAATATTGAAAAGGTCCTTCAGCATTATGGGCTTAGAAAAGTGCAAGATTCATTATATTTAGGGAAACTTGACAATAATGAACGTGAACAACTGTTCGAAACTGTCAATGAAATCATAAAGGAAAATGATAGCTTTTTAATGTTTCCTCTCTGTCAAAACTGCTTTTCCAAAAAGGAATATTGCGGACGTGAAATCAAATTTAACAATGATCTGTTCAGGGTGTATTGAAATGAAATTAGTTATTGACGGATACAACAAGTCAGTCCACAAGAAAGATAATCAGATTGTTATTACATGAAAAAGATGAAATACTTGATTCAGTTAAGGCTTCAACAGTTAGTGACATAACCATTATAGGAAAAGGCTATGTGACCTTTGATGCGCTGAATCTGATGGCCGAAAACAACATCAAATTAATAGCAATTAATCCCAGGGGACAGCTGACATACACACTGGAATCGCCTGACTGGGGAAATGTGAAATTAAGAAAAGAGCAGTATAAATTAAGTGAAAACAAAAAAGGTCTTGAAATATCAAAAGAACTGATAAAATCAAAAATGAAAAATCAAAAAGCAACATTAATAACTCTAAATAAAAACAAACAGCTGAAAAGAGTATTAAACCATAGACTGAAAATCGATGAATGTATTAAACAGATTGAAAATATGACTCTGAGGGGAGGCAATGAAAACATTAGAATGAAAATAATGGGGCTTGAGGGAAAAGCATCAAATGAATACTGGAATGGTGTAAAATACTTTGTTTCAAAAGAAATTGGATTTGCAGCAAGAACAAAAAAGCCGACTGATCTGTTGAATTCCATGCTGAATTATGGTTACGCAATACTTGCAAGTGAAATAACAAAAAGCATATTGGTAAACGGCCTTGACCCATACTGCGGATTCCTGCATTTTGATATGTATGGCAGAACAAGCTTGACATTTGATTTGATAGAGCCATTTAGACAGCAGATTGTTGAAAAGACTGTGATTGGACTGATTAACAGAAAACAAGTGACAGTTGAAGATATGGATAAACGAAACAATACTATAAAACTTGAAGCTAGAAAATTAATAATAGAAAAGATTTTAGCAAAAATCTATTCATCAATCACATATAATGATGAAACAGTGAGTTATTTTAATTTGATTCAAAAACAAAGTGAAAATTTAGTTCATGTATTGTTAGATGATGAAAAATTTGAAGGATTTTACCTGAGGTGGTGAGGAAACCTAGTGTATTTTTTGCTAAAAAAATCACTCCTCAAAAAATAGGTAAAAAAACTGCTGATGTTAATGTTAATTTCCATAATTTTGAGGAAACCTACCCAAAAGGAATGGGGTGAAAATGATGTCCTCACAACATTTTTAAAAGAAGAAATATAAACTATTTAAATATATATTTAAGGGAAAATTATATAGTGTTTGAAATGTATGTTTTCTAAGGAAATATTCAAAACTGGGATTCATGAAGATTTTGCAGAGTCCATGGCAATGACTCAATTATTGTTAGAAGGTAAAAATAAATCTGCAATAGTGAGATTAACAAATGGTGAAAAAATCACATTACATGAATGGAAAGAACGTTTTCCAAATAGATATGAGTATTGTAAGAATATTTTGGAGAATGCCTCTTTAAAAAGTTTAATAAGATTTTGTATTAATCAGGTGTTTAAAAATGCCTTCAGTTAGAGAAATTTTAGAAACGAATAATATTAAGTTAGATATTTCAGAAGCAGCTATGGATTTAGAATTTGAAGAAAATTTTATTTTTACTGGAACTGGAAAAGAAAGGATGGCTGATGAGATTAATCATCCTGACGAATTTGTTTTGGCCTATTATTTCTATGATGGAAAAAATAGATTAATGATTGTTCCTGATGATCCAAATTATGTTGTAAATTATACTAGAAGTTTTGATGATGGTGATGTTTATTTTGAAGCTTATGGATCAGATGGTAGTATAAATATGTATACATGATTTAATTCATGTTAATTTTTACAGTATATCTGGATTTAGGTCATTCAACCACTGGTTGGTTGGTGGCCTTTTTTAATAAAACTAAAAACTATTTTTATAATGGAGGACAGTAAAATGTCTGAAACTAATGAATTATTGTTACAAATTTTGTTTCGTAATTATGAGGAGGAAGTAGCTCGTAATGAATTAATTGACAATAAAAATAGTCAAATGATTGTTTTAACTGGAACTATGTTAACTTTACAGGCAACATTGTTTACATCCGGTTTGTTGAATGAATTTGTTTATGGTAAAATTATTACTAGTCATTGTTTGAAATGTATGTTTTCTAAGGAAATATTCAAAACTTTAAAAAAGTAGTGAATAAGTCAAGTTATTGGAAAAATTGGATTGAAAAATTTTTATAATTTTCAGTGTCGAGAACTATATAATGACGAAAAAATCAATCACTAAAAATATTTATACATGAAAAATATATAATAACATTATCAATATTTAAAAATTATTCAAATATTTGGAGAAAAATATGTTTTTTAATAGTTCTGTAGAAAAATATGAAATTTTAAACAGAAATCATTTAAAGTACTTGGCAATTATTTTCATGATAATTGATCACATAAGTTTCTTTTACGATCCAAATAATCCTATTATTATAGCATGTGGATTTATAAGTCGTGTAACAGCACCAATTATGGCGCTCTTTATTGCTGAAGGATATCATTATACAAGAGATGTTAAAAAGTATATGAAAAGATTATTCCTATTTGCAATAATATCATATGTGCCATTCACACTATTTATGGCAGGCTCATTCCTTCCAGTTCAATTGTTTGCAGGGTCAATAACTCCTCATTTTTTCTTCGCTTCAGGAGAGATTAACCCACAACCATTTGTATATCTTCTAAATTCAACACTAGTTATTTTGGAAACAAGCGTCATATTTACATTATTTTTAGGGTTAGTTACAATATATTTATGGGATAAAGTAGATTTGCCAATTTATATTAAAGTAATCATTACATTATTAATAGTATGGATAAGTTCATTTAGTGATTGGAAATTTATCCTTATTGCAATGTGTCTTATATTTTACTTTTTCAAAGATGACCCTAAAAAATTATGGGGTACATTTGCAATAATTGCCATATTAAGTATGTTCTCTGTCAGATTATTAGTAAATCCATTTTATCCTGCATTTAGTATGAATTTTGAATTATCTGAAGCAGGTATAATTTTAGTGCCTTTATTTTTTGCATTGTATAATGGTAAACCTGGAAGTAAATCAGCATTTCATAAATGGTTCTTTTACATCTTTTACCCAGGACACTTATTACTATTAGGCCTGATTAGGATATTAATTTAAAAAAAAGGAATTAAAATAGTAGGTCTTTCACCATTCCAATTCTAAAGGAGTTTAGGATAACAGAGTATTCCTAACTCCCAAAATCCTACATCCATCATTAATATTCCATCCACATCAAAACCATCAATCAATTATAAGAAAATATAACCTCTCTTTCAGTGAAAATGTATTACATCATCAAAAAAACTGATATTTATAGTCATAATTATTTTTTGTTGAAAATTTAGTAATATTTAATTTTTGTTTGAAATGTATGTTTTCTAATGAAATATTCAAAACATTAGGAGATGAACCGAATTTTTTATTAAATGCATAAGCATTAATAAAAATAAATAATGAACAAATATAAAGAACCATTGAAACTAACATTATAACTGATAAAATTACTTTTATATTATAACAAATAAGACAATTTAATAAAATATGATTATAGTCACTTAACAAATTGATATCAGGTATTTTTCTTTAAAATTTTTTTGCAGTGACTCTCCCTTACATTTCTCATTAAAGATTATATGTGATTCTTCTATTAACATTTCTTTTGATTCAATAGTTAAACCTTTAATATGTTTTTTATGGATGTCCCAAACGCTTTCAACTGGATCAAACCATGGAGAATATTCTGGTATATATAAAAGATAGATATTTAATGCTTCTGCAATATCTTTTGCAAAATCGGAGGTGTGGGCACGTGCATTGTCTAAAAATATAACAATGCGTTGTCTATTTTGGAATATTTGATAAATTTCTAAGTCTTTAATCATTTTATATATGTAATCTTTTTTAGTTTGTTTTATTTTTTCTGGATTTTCTGTTGATTCTCTTTTACAGTGTTTTCCTAATTTTCTAGCAAGAATTGATGATTTATCTTTTTTATTTCGGGTCATTGATCTTAAAATTTTTTCAGAAAATTCATCGTTATTTTCATCATTATCTTCTATAATTTTCCTAATTTCTCTTTTTGATAAATCATAATTGTTTATTATGTAATTTAATAATTCTATATCTTGTTCTTCATCTGAATAAAAATTTCTTATTTTAAATAGGGATTTGCCAAATTCAAATTCATTTAAATTTTTTATATCAAATAATAAAGATTCACAATTAAATCCTAAAACACCTAAAAAATTCACTGAATATGATTTAGCAGTTATTTGCACAGTATTTTCTTCACCTTCAAGATAAATGCTTTTTTTAGTTCCTATTCCGGTTTTTATCGTTGATTCATCAAGTGCAATAACAATGTCATGTATTGTTATTCTTGCAAAATCAATGTTTTTTTTAAGATTTCTTCTCCATTTTCTGGTGCTTCTCTGAATTTTGGTCTTGGTTTGCCGTAATTAAAGCCTAATTGCCTTACAATATTGCAAACATGAGGTAAGCTAAATTCTATTCCAAAATCATCTTTTAAAATTCGTTGAGCATCGGTCATAGTTACATTTTCGCTTTCGATCAGGATTTGTTTGAATTGTACTTTATTTTCTTCAGATAATTTTGATGGTTTTCCACCACTAAAATTAGGAATCAAACCATTTAAACCTTCATTTTCGCAAGCTTTAGCCCACCTGTTTATTGTTCTATAACTAACTCCTAATATTTCTCCTGTTTCTTTATGATTATGGCCAACTGATATTAATTTCATTGCAATCAATCGTTGATAATATCTAATTGGATAATCAAGAGATTTTAAAGCTTCATCCAATTCTTTTTCATCCATTACATTAAATATTTCAATTTTACTTTTTTTAGGCATAATATATTATATGTCTAAACTAGTATATATAAAAGACATGACAAAAGTTAGTTTAGTTACTATATTTTTTATTTTTTTTATTTTCAGTTTTTAGTGAAATCTATCAATCACTGCTTTTTAATAGTAATTACAGTATTGTTTAAGCCTAATATTTGAGAATAATCAATGTTATCTGAAATGCTTACTAACATATCAATATTGTCTGATTGTATATCCGTATTGACATTTGGATTATATCCAATTCCTGAATGTTTAATTGAGATAATTGTTGATTCATCATTGTCTCTAACAATCACATCAATCCAGTCCAATTCATCATTTATATCTAAAATATAAATGAGCAATTCTTCTATTGCTAAACTAACGAGTATGGATACTTTTTCATTGCCTAGAAATTCCTGGACCTGTCTGGATAAGTATACTGCATCATTTTTATTGGCATGAATGGTATACTCAAGCATCTTCTCGTTTTCATCATGATGTTTTTTTAGGAAAAAACCTGAATATTGTCCATTGGTCTTTTTATTCAGATAGATGGAGTACAGGTAAATAACGACTAATGTAGCTATTTCTGAAACTACAAATGCAAACCATATTCCGTTTTCCTTCCAGATAGTGGAGAATATGAATACGAACGCAACAGGAAATATCAAACCATTCAACAGTGTGAGGATATTGGCCAGTTTCATATTCTGTATGGATTGAACGTAGAATATGTATAAAAAGTTTATTGAATATGCTAAAAGGCATAATGAGAATATTCTGACTGCATTCATTACTACAGGAATATCTGACGGATTGCTTATGGAAAATATGGTCAATATTGTTTGTGGAAATATTGTAAACAGTGCTGTGAAAAATATTCCAAAGGCAAGTACTATATTCAATGATTTTCTTGCAACATATTCAACACCATTGTAATCTTTTTCTTGGAAATAAACTGTTACAATTGGCATGAGTGACTCTGCGGTTCCAAAAATAAATATACTCACAAGCAGTGATGTATTGTAGCACATATTGAATGCAACTAAACCCACATTTGCCATTACTCCAAGAATAATAAAATTGATTATAACTAGTTTTATTGCTTGATAGAGAGCTATTGAAGATGCGGAATAACCTGTTTTGCATATGTCTACCAGGCATTTCATTGATTTTAAAAATTCAATCTTAATCAGTTTAAGTGTACGTTTAGGGTTAAAGAAATATGTGGCAAGATAAACTGTTGCGATGAGATATCCCATTAATATTCCCAAAGCTGCACCACTGATTCCCATATTGAAATATTGTATAAATACAATGTCAAATACAACATTCAATACATTAGCTAGGAGAAATGCCCTGAATTGCAGTTGGACAAAGTCATCTACTCTAGCAAAATATGCCAAAACAATGAAAAAGCATAGGAATGGTATTGCTAAAAGGTAATATTTTAAGTATTCAAAGACCAATGGTCTTAATTCAACGGAATCGCACAATATCTGGAGGAATGTGTCTGGAAACAGCAGTCCCAATACCATAATCAAAACTGAGATAATTATTATACTAATAAGTGAAAGCGTGAAAATATAGTTGGCTTTTTTCTCATTGAAGTTTGCTTTTTCGCTTGTTGCAAGAATGGTTCCTCCAAATCCTATAATCCAATAAATCATATTGATAAATTGGACTAAAGGTTCCATACTTTGAATGACCGATAGGTTCATTGGACCTAACAGGGCACTGATTATAAATGCATCAGCTAGAATTGAAAAATTACCTGCTATTGCTGCAAGCAGTGTTGGAATGAACAATTCCTTAAACTTTGAATTCAATAGGTTAAATCTTCTTTCATATGGCATTTTATTCACTTTTTGATAAATTAGGTTCCCTTTGAGGCAATTATCACATCTTGAATGAAATGTGGTGGAAGTTCTATTTTATAGTCCAGAACTTTTATTAATGCTTCAATACCTTTTCTCCCGCTTGACATTAACTGGTAGGTATTTTTAGGAACAAATACAAAACCTCCACTTTTTACTTTTAAGAATGCATTCAGGATGATCTTTACTTTTTCAGCTTCATTTTTATCAATAAGGCTTTTATTTAGATTTATGATGATATAATCAAAGTTGGCTTTCAAGTTATTGACATTATTATAGCCGACTTGGTATATGTCAAGGTCATCGCCAAATTGGTCGGTTACAAAAAGTCCGGTACCGTGTCTTTCGAGTTGTCTAATATTTGGTATGATTTCATTTAAATAAGTCTCATCATCTTTTAACTCAGGATATTTAGTATCATCGCTTAAAATTAATGAGAATGCATTTTTCTCAACATCCCTTAAGAAGTTTAAATCATGGTCCACTTTATCCTTATTTTCATTTACCAAAAAGACATATCCTGCAGCTGTATTCAGGTCTTCGGTTTTTTGGAAAAACATGTCTTGATAGGTTGAGTTAACTAAACTACTGTCATAAAATGCCTTTAATTTCTTTTCAATGTTTACTATTGGTGATGAGCGAACAATCATATTTTTTGGAGTTATGAAAAATTTTAAGGTACCATGAGCATATAATTTATATTTTCTATATAATTTATCATGGAAACTTTTTGGTTTTAGATATGAATCAAGAATGCTGTCTGTTTCGTGCTGACCGGAAATTCTGTCTAAAAACTCGGCAGGCATGCCTCCACCGCATGGACGACAATTGACCTCAATCAAAACAGGTCCATTTTCATCAATCATATACTCTCCATGAACTGGTCCGTATTGAATTTCCAATGCATCAGCAACTTTATATGCATATTCCACCATTTCTGCTTCTCCAAGACTTAAATCATTTACAGTTTCACAGGAATCGTAAACAATTGCCCCATCTGATGTTTTAACCTTATTGTATTTCCACAATAGGGTAACTCGGTGAATACCTTTATGAGATACTGTATTTACAATATATTCTGTACCGTTTATTTTTTCCTGAATTAGAAGTTCGTCTATTTCATCCCCATAATAATTGACATTGTCAAATAGATGATTTATTGATCGAATCAGTTCATCTCTATTTTCACAAATCCTAACACTTGCTGAGCCTGCACTGTATGTAGGTTTTATAACAACTTCTTTCAGGTTTTCACTATCATAAAATTCCACTGCATCATCAAGACTGTGGACAACTTTTCCTTTTATTGAACGAAGGCCTCTTTCAGCTAATCTATTATGCATTTCATTTTTTAAAGTCATTGCATCAAGATTTTCGATTGAATTTCCTAAAAGACCTAGTTCATGAGTCAATTTGGCTGCTAAAATAACTCCCCGTTCATTTCCAGCAACAATTAAAATAGGATCTAACTTTCTGACTTCATCTAGTGTTTCCTCGAAAGTGTCTTTTTCATAAATCATATCAAATTCATATGGAATTTGTTTATATTCCTCTAAAACGTGTTCTCCAAATTTTTTTCCGTCCTCAGTATCCGAATCCTTTAAATGCAGCACGACAGGATTATACTTTCTTTTGATGATGTCACCTATATAATTTTTTCCGGTTGATATGCACTCAACAACTATGATGTTTCTCATAATATCTTCCTTTTTGATTTTATGTAAAATTTCTATTTATCTATTTTTGAATGTTTGATTTATTTTATAATCTCTTCCAGTATTATTATGACTTTTTTAAGCAAGAATTCAAAATATAGATTTCTTTTTGCTGAAATAATTCAAAAACTCATTTAGCTTTCATAATTTACTTTCCCAATAATTTCAAAATTTTTAAATCCTTTATGGTGCTGTCCACTAATTGCCAAAATTTGAAAAACCTCCTAAATTTACACTTGAAACGAAACTTGAAGCTCGCAAAAGTTTAGTCTTAGTTTTTTCAAAGCCCTTCATTTAATTAAACCTATGCCTCACCAAACAATACACTAATCAAAATAACACTAATTAAATATTCTTCAACAATTGAATCGTATAGTCAATTATAATTTATAGGACATATTGTTTAAGTATCAGAACTTGGCTGCAGAAGTTTACCAAATTTTAACACTGTAAAAAGCTTTAAATAATTGATTGGAGAGGATATTATAGTGTAAATTTGAAAGAACCTCCCAACCACTAATATTTACTTTTGTTGGGACTATAATATATATTTTGTTCTTTCTTTTTTACAATTTAAAATACTTTAATGAGGTGTCGTAGTTTTTATGTTGGCAGTAGAAAGTAAATATTACAGTATTCAAGTTCCTTTGATTTATAAAAGTCCTGTAGACGATTTAGATGATTTTCACATGTCTAAAATTGGTTGTATACTTAATTAAGTCATTTGAAGATGAAAATCCCTTT
>CAZQWN010000063.1:0-11981 GCA_964596915.1 uncultured Methanobrevibacter sp. | reverse complement strand
TCATGACCAAAGGTTTCGAAAACTTCATCCCATTAGTAGCTGCTGCTCACGAAATTGCTGGATGTGCTGCTAAATTAGCACAAGAAGCAAGAGACATCGAAAAAGCAAATGATACTGTTTTAAGAACTCCTCACATGAAAGAGGGTAACCCAGGTTGTAAAACTGATTTAATTTCAAAACCTGAATAAGTAGTACAATTTACTACTTTTATTTTTTTATTTTTAAAAACCACACCAAAAGATTAGTTATAGTTCTAGAGATTAAATTTTTTAGTATTTGTGTACAATATCAATTATTATGGGACAAAACGTTTTAATCAATAAAGATATATCTTTTTAGTGAAATTAGACGAGAAAAAGCAAAATAAAAAGTGAATATGCTTATTTTGAAAAATTAACATTCATTGAAGACATTTATGCTGGTGAAAACGTTAATTATGCAATTGAAAAAAGAAGAAAAACAGCACAAACAGGATATAATTGGGTTAATGCTTGGAACGAATCTGGCTTTGAAGGATTGAAAAGAAAACCTGGATTGCGTGGTAAATCAAAATTATCTGTGATGATTTAATAAAATTAAAAAAATTAATTAAAGAACAAAATTTAACAGGAATTCGTCAAATTAAAAAAATTGGTTCATGATGAATTTGGTGTAACTTACTCTGAAAGACAAATAGTCTAATAATGGATAATTGACATTTATTCACCGTACCGTATGCCCTGTCCTGAGTGTTGCCCCTCCATTTGCATTATTTCCAGTTCCGCTTGCTTTTACGTTAGTGAATGTTATGCCCTTGACTGAAACATTAGTTGCAGTTATGGAGAGCATTCTTGATAATTCATTTGCATTGAGTGTTGATTGAAGATTAGGATTTGTTGGACTTCCACCATAAATATTCACTTTCTTATCTACGGTTATAAGTGTTCCAGATCCTGCGTAGGTTCTGCCCATTAAGTAAATATTGTCTCCTGCACTTGCACTATTGATAGCGTTTTGAATATCTGCAAAAGTAGAGCCAGTAACTTGGCGATTAGCAGTTAATAAGTCATCAGTGTTGGTTGCAGTTAATAAGTTTTTAAAATTAGTTTTCATGTTTTTACTTTGTGAATCTGTGTTTTTAGGTGATAATGTCTGTGATTCACTTGTAAAATTTTGTTCTAGACCAGAATCAATGTTGCTCCCAGCCGAACAATCTTCTATTTCATTTATTTCAGTATTTTCAATAATGAATAAAATATGACTAAAAAAATTGGTGGTGGAAAATGAATAATATAAATATAAATTACAGACATGGGTGAAGCGAATCATATGTATCTTGTCCATATGATTATTCCGAAAATAAGAATAGTGAATCAGTGAAAAGGATATGTTAGATAATGAAATCGATTATACAATTAAAATCTATGATAAAAGGATTTGAAAGCATTATAGAATTTGATCCATTTCTTTCGGATTCCTTCTTTTGTTTATTTTTTGGAAAAATCCTTTTTAAATGAAGTTTTTAAAAAATAATATTTTATGGTTTTGTTTGTTTTTTGATATTCGCCATTATTAGGAAGTATACGAAGTATAGTCTGTTTTCAAAGGTATATTCTCCAATTCCTTTGTTGTTTGCAGGTATTATTATGTTTAATTCTTTCATTCTTATTAGGAAGTCATCGAAGACTCTTTGTTCGTTTTTGTTTAGTATTTTTTTTATTTCTGATTTTTTGAATGTTATTGATTTGTTTTCTCCGATTTTCAGGAGTATGTTTTCATAATATTTGCTTTTGATTCTGTTTAGTTTTTGTCTTATTTGTTTGTTTCCCAGTTCTATTGCTGCGTCCAGTATTCCATTTAGTGTTGTTTTTTCTGTTATTTCATTATTTTGAATATTCCAAAATACTCCATCACCTATTTGTTGCATGATTAGTGGCATTCCCCATGAGTAGTATGTCATTTGTTTTATACTTTTTTCATCTTTGATTTTGATGTTGTTTTCTTCGAATGTTTCTTGGAAGAATTCTTCGATGTCATTGTTGTTTAGGTGATCTATTTCAATTAGGTGGAATATTCTTGCGAAGGATTGGTTTTGTTGAGATAGTTTGTCAAAGTTGGCAGGGTAGCTTACTAAGGTAAATGATATTGGAATTTTTTTGTGACTAAAATCTATGGTGTCTGATAGGCTTTTGTACCAGTTTGCAAAATCTGGAGTATCTGATAGTCCATTTATATCATCAATTATTATGAATAGTCCTTTTTTGTCTTTTAGGGATTCGCTTATGTTTATTATGAATTTTGAAAAATCTTTTTTCACATTTTTTATTAATTCGGGTTTGTTTTTTAGTGATATGCCTACTCCGGGTACTTTTATTTCTGATACATTATCTACAAATGTTTCTATTATTTTTTTGCCCCATGTTTCTTTGTGTAGTTGTGAGAATATTTCTTCAAGTAACAGTTGGATTAAGTCATTGATTTCATGTTTTCCATCATTATTGATGTATATTGGTATCATTTGGAAGTTCTCTTCGACTATTTTGCTGATGTAATCTACAAATGATGTTTTTCCCATTCCTCTTTTGCCTGTGATGAAAAAGTGTTCCGGTCTTCCTTGGTTGATGATTTTGGGTATGTATCGTAGTATTTTTGCCACATCATCTTGTCTGCCTTTGAATTTTTCTGGTGATACTGGATGTCCGGGGTCAAAAGGGCTTTCATGGAATTCAAAAGAATCTAATGACATTTTGTTTCTCCTTTATGTTTGTTGTTTTATGTTTTGGTTTAAAAGTTATTTAATCATTATGTTTATATGTTAGGGGATGTGGTGTGATGATATAATTTCTATAAAAATGCATTATCGTTATTGTTAAAAAGTAGTGTTAATAGTGGAAAAATATTCTCAAAAATTTCGAAAAAAAAATTGCGTATAAATTATGATTTAGAAATAGGTGGATTTTTATTTTATTTAATATGGGTGAAGTGTAAATTTTCAGGAAAAATCCTTGTCTTTTATATTGCTGTTTTCATCGAAAGTATATTAGTATACAAAAATACATAAGGGTTTAATAAATGATTTTTGTTGATAGTTGTTACATTATTGCTTTAATGAATAAAAAAGCCAAAAAGCATAAAGAGGCTTTAGAATTGTTATCAGTTATTGAAAATGAATCTACTTTGATAAATTCCACAGTATTATTGAAAATATTAAATAATTTAAAAAAGAAACGATATGAGTCAAATAGGCAGAGTATAATTAAGTTATTGTTTAATATGGACAATATTTATTATTTAAATGAATCTGATTATAATGAATCTCTTGAAATGTGTAAATATTATAATTATAGTGTAAATTATAGTGATTGCACTATTATTAAAACAATGGAAAAATATAATGTGACCAACATTGTTTCATTTGATGGTGATTTTGATAAAGTTAAAGGAATAAATAGAATTTATTTATGAAACTATGTTGTATTGTTTACGTTGAAACTACATAAACTATAATTACTAATTTTATAAAAAAAATTTAAAAGATGAAGTATTATAATACTCCTTTTGTAGACGGAATTTGATCATGCTCTACTTTAA
Source organism: uncultured Methanobrevibacter sp. (assembly GCA_964596915.1). Taxonomy (GTDB): domain Archaea; phylum Methanobacteriota; class Methanobacteria; order Methanobacteriales; family Methanobacteriaceae; genus Methanocatella. The sequence continues at coordinate 8,411 of CAZQWN010000063.1, read as the reverse complement.
TAGCTTCTTTTAAGGATTTTGCAAAAGCCTTAAAGATAGCTTCGGCTTTGTGATGGTCATTGGCACCTTCAACTGTACCATAAATATTGATTTTTGCACTTCCTGCAAATGATTCAAAAAAGTGGATTACTATATCAGATGTCATGTCCCCAATTTTTTCATTTTTAAAATCAAGTTTCATGTTGCAATAGCTGCGACCACCGATATCAATCGCAACGGTAGCTACGGATTCATCCATAGGAACAATGGCATTGGCCATTCTCTTGATTCCCTTCTTATCACCTATAGCTTCACTGAAAGCCTCGCCAAGCAATATTCCAACATCTTCTATAGTATGGTGATCATCTATCTCAATGTCACCAACTGCCTGAACATCCAAATCAATCATACTATGCTTTGAAAAAGATTCCAACATGTGATTAAAAAAGTTCACGCCAGTGGAAATATTATATTTTCCACTACCATCAAGATTCATTTTAATACTAATGTCTGTTTCTGATGTTTTTCTTGAAAGATTCGAATTTCTAGTCATACTTCAACCTACATTTAATTGATTTTAGCTTCAAGCATTTAATTTTCTTCACCAGGACGTATAATTTTAATACAGTTTGTAGGGCATTCCATTGCACATAACGTACAAACATGACAATATCTTAAATCCAATATATGTGCAACGTTAGTAATTTTCCAAATTTTAGCAGCTTTCGGACAAATCTCTTCACATTTACCGCATGCAATACATTTGTCTTCATCAACTAAAATTTGCAACATTAAATCACCTATAATTTTAAAGTAGCTACTGACATGGCCTTAAATCCAATATAAACCTCTTTACCTATATTGAGATTTAATTCCTTTTCAGCAGAAACAGTAATGTCACAGCAAAGAATTACTCCGCCAACATTAACCTTAATACGAATAATCTCGTTTTTAAGTTTCATCTCAACAATCTGACCCTTGAGAATATTACGGATACTGGATGTTTGCGGTTCCAACATTAAAAAGATATTATCATAACTGATTAATGCTAAAATCTTATCTCCGATTTCGTATTTTCTGTTTAAAGGAGCATTAATCTGGAAATCCTCCATCTTAATAGTCATTACACCTTTAACTTCATTAATATCGACAATTTCAGCTTCTATTTCATTAACGTCCTTATGAAGTTCCATAATGGCGTTAATCTTTTTGCATTCTTTCAAAATAGAATATCCTTCTTCCGTAAGGGTAGTTCCACCACCCCCACCTTTTCCACCTTTGGTTGTATTTACAATTTTTACGTTGAGTGTTGATTCTATTTTTTCAATGTAGTTTAATGCAGTCCTATATGACACATTTACAGCTTTGGCAGCCCGTGTTAGTGATTCTGTATCTAAGATAAACTCTAAAAGTTGATATTTCTTGCTATCTAACAGGAAGGAATTGCCATCCACATTGATTTTATATTCAACACCTGCACTCACATCAGCCATATATATAATCCCCCAATTATATATTATATTAAACTTATGTAGTTTACATATAAATAATTTTTCTATTATTTATTTCTAAATTCTATTTTTTCAACAAAGTTTAATAGTTTATTTATTATTTTAGATAACGGGCCGAATTTAGATGAATAAGTCCTAAATGTTGCAATATCCTCTTTTGTGAAAAATTTCACTAAAATTAACGCAAAGAAATAAGCAATCATGCAGATAAATATTCCTGGAAACAACCAGATAACAGTTTTAGGGATTAACAACCCAATAATACCCATAATAGCTGTTGCAGACAATATTTTAATGACTGATTTGGTTGGCGCTTTTGTCTTTGTCAGTTTGAAAACAAAATAGATGCATGGAATCATCATTAAAAAACAAGCGATAGTTGTAGCTGCAGCACCACCAGCAATTCCTAAAATTGGAGCAAATATCCAACAAAGACCTGCAGTGGTAATGGAACCGAATATTAAAATGTACATAGGAATTCTAGGATTTCCGATACCCTGAATAATACTGGTTGATATGGCGAATATGGAATAAAATGTCATGCCAACGGACAATATCGCCAAAGCTGGAGCACCTGCTGCATAAGCAGGAATCTTGAAGTAAAGCAACCTTAAAATCGGTACTGAGAATAAAGCAAGCCCAATGCACATCGGAACTACAAACAGCAAGGAAATTTTATAGGATTCCCCAACATATTTTTGAAGTGATGAAATGTCCTTAAGTTTAAATGCTTCAGATGAAGCCGGCAGAATTGTAGTCGCTACAGAAATAGAAATCATCAGTGGTAATCTGGCAATAGGATCAGCAGCTGTGAAAAATCCAATGCTTTCCAATGTTAAAAACCTACCCATAATAAGAGTACAGATATTATAGATAAGCATTTCAGCAATTGCAGTTATAATAACCGGAATAGAAAATTTAACCAGCATCCAGCCTAATTTTAGTTCTTCACGCAATGGATAGTTAAAGTCATCACTGGCCTTAGGTATATATTTTCCCATATAAACCTTAAATATCACCACGGAAGAAAGCGCAGCAAGAGCATAACCGATAACTGTACCCCATAACGCACCAACAACAGACAATCCTATCAAAACAAATGCAGTTGCAAACAAAATCATTCCAAGCTGCTCAATAGCACGGGTATAAACAATGTATTCCATTTTGTAAACACCCTGAAATGCACCTCTGAATGCACCCAAAACAACACTGAACGGAGTAATCAAACCGATAATCTGTAACGGAACCATTACTTCAGGCTTTCCCATGAAATTATTTGCCAGTAAAGGAGCAATGAGAAAAATCATTAAAAATCCTAAAACTAAACCTAGGAACACCATGATTTTCAATGCCGTATAAATGGTCTGTCTGGCCATATTATGGTCTTCAACAGCCTCATACTCTGCAATATATTTGGATATTGCAGGAGGAAGTCCTCCGGAAGCTAAAGTCTGAAATATTCCCTGAACAGACATTGTGGTACCTAAAATACCGTTGTTAATCGGTCCCAATAATGTAGCCATTAAAAAACGGTACAAGTAACCTCCAATACGGAAAATTATATTACCTATGAAAATTATCAAACTGCCTCTTACCAACTTATTTGCCATAATATACCTTTAAAAATTATTTAATATTAATATAAATAAATTTTAGTATTTAAATATACTTATTTAAAAAATTTTCAAATTCAATCAAAGTCCTATTTAATGACTCCCATCCGTAAGAATCGTTTTTAATATTTTCTAAAGAATCATCAGACCAGAATGAAGCCCCTAAATTAGACCCGAAAGGACCTCCACTTACCGGAATTATCCCATGAATCATGAAATATGTAATATTTTTAAGATGTGCAAAATCCTGACCGCCGGTTCTGTCTCCGCCAACAGCAATGCTCATGCCAATTTTTCCCCGAAGCAGATTATAGTCGACTGCTTCCAGTGCCCTTGTTCTGTCCATGATAGATGACAAATTGCTGCTGATGCCTCCGCTTTGAATTGGAGTGGCCAAAATAATGCCGTCAGCCTCCTGAAGATTTTTGTAAACATCCACCATGTCATCTTCAATGATGCATTTCTTATTTTCCAAACAGTAATCACAATGCATGCAGGGTTTAATGGATTTAGCCTGACAAGTGAAGATTTCACAATCAAAACCATCTTCTTCCAGCTGATTTAAAGCATTTTTAAGAACATATTCTGTGGTGTTATTTCTAGGACTTGCACAAATACCAAAAACTTTCATGAAAATACTTTGTTAAACTGTTATTAAAATATTTTTGAAATCTAAAAAAAAATAAAATAAGATTAATAACTATAAAAGTTAATAATTCCCTTAAATTAGTCATCTCTTTTCTTATAACTTGAATTAAATAAAAGACTAGTAATAACAATACCGATGATTGCATAAACCAAAGTGTACGCTGGTTCAGCATTTTTGTCCAGTTTAAGAGACTCAATTGTATTTTTATAACCCCCGACAGTGGAATTAGAAGAATTTGTCTTATTATCAGTGGAATTAACTGCTTTATTTAAACTAAGACCCCTGACAACACCTGAAGTCAGGTAATTTGAATAATGTTTTGCACCTTTAGAATGATGTTTATTGCCTGAATCGGACGGGGTTGTGTCGACAACATGTTTTTCATTGCCATTATTTGTTTTGTCTTTATTCTTATCATAAGTATGATTATCTGCACTTGATTCATTAAAATCTTGTTGAATTAACAACAATAATGGAGTCCATAGTGCTTGATAATCCAACAATAAAGTTTTACTAGCTATCCCATCAAGAATATCATTTAAACCGTCCCAAGGCTCTACTGAGGACTGTTTCTCAATGAATACAATTCCATAAGGAGTCAGGACTATAAAATTAAGCATATCTTTATTGATCACATTTAAGTGTTTATCACATGCATAATCCAAACCATAAGAGTTATTATCATTAATTACATGATTTTGTTCATCTTCACCATCACAAAATTTATAAATCAGCCATTCTTTTTCTTGTGAATCATATTTTAGCAATGTTTTAGTAAGTGTGTTGACATCAAACAAACCTTCATAACTTTCCTCATGATTTGCTATCTTTTGTAGCCTTTCAAGTTTTACTGTCCCATTATACCAATAAGCCATGTTAGCGAACAATAAGTTTTTTACAGAACCAGCAGCATTTAAAAGTTTTTTATTACTTGCATCGGACAATAATCCGTGATATGCCTCTTCCACTTTAGAAACACATGCAGAATCAATACTATCGGATGCCTGCTCACCATCATTTGGTATGCTGGATTCAGATATGGCTAAAACAGCATTATCATTTTCAAGTTTAAGTAATGAATCCACAGTAATTACATCCCCACTCAACATATTACGTCCTGAAATTTCAATGCCGCCAGTGACTACGGATACAATTGTATTGGCACCATTTTGAGAGTAATTGATTTCATTAAATTGCAGAACATCTGAAGATTCACAATAACCATTTGAATCTAGTGAATTCGAAGGTTCGTAAATATCAGATAACCCGTTATTAAAAGCATCACAGGAAAATAAACCTGCACCTACATCAGCGGAAATTGGACTTTCAGTCACATCTGATGAATTAACATCAATATCTTCTGCGTAAGCTCCACTTATAGTTAACATGACTAAACCGAAAACTATCAGTGGAGCCAATAGTTTTTTAATATTTTATACCCCCACAATTAACATATAAAAGTTTATACAGAAAGTTTAACCACCATTATCATCACTGAATCAACGTGACACCAAACAGAAATCACTACCGTGGAAAAATTTTTATAATTAAAGTTATACAATTCAAAGTTAATAATTATACCTCTTTAAAAAAAATATTTTCCAAAAGACATTCCGTCGACAGTAAAACAAAAATTAAAAAAAATATTTCAATAGCAAATCAATTTTGAAATAGGATAAGATTTATAATTGTAAACCTACAAAACTAATAACGAGGATTTAAATATGAAAGTTGGTAAAGGTATTGTAAAAAAATATTCAAGGGAATACAACAGAACACTGAAAAACGGTGAGCGAAAAAAGTACACAACAGAACAAATCCAGATTACAGTACCAAAAAATGAAGACATTTACCAAAATAAAGAAGAAGTATTAATTATTCCGCAATCAGAAATTGAAAATTTTAAAAACATAGAGGAAGAGAATTACACATTAAAAATAGCTAATTATTTACATGTTGAGGAAGTGAAAGAATTGGAAAAACAACTATCAGAAAATTTAACCCCATCTACTTTAGAATTCCAAACTGAAATCGAGAATCTAAAATCCGAACTTGCTCAAAAAAATAATGATTTAGCTGAAATGGAAAATAAATTTAATGTACTTCATGAGGACAACATCCACAATTTAAGACAAGAAAATGACTTAATTCGGGACAAGCACTCCAAATTAATCATTGAAAATGAAAACCTCAAAACCAAATTTGTCAATATTAAAACCGAAAATGAAAACCTCAAAAGCAAATATTCCAGCATTAAGGAAGAGAATAAAAATCTTAAAACTAAATGTTCAACATTAAGGGAAGAACACACTTCAATTAAAGAAAGTTACAATCAAGTTAGCTCAAAATATGATCAATTAAAACAGGAAAATCTAAATACTAAAACTAGCTATGCAGAAATGTATGAACTCAACGAAGATTTAGAAAAAGATTATGATTCACTTCGTCTTGAATATAATGACTTGGTTGACAAATATAATGAATTAGAGGAAGAGTTGTACACTATTAAAACCACCAAATCACATGATGAATATATAGCCAACAAAGTTAAAGAGTTTATTTTAAATAGTAAAATTTAAAGAGTTTTATAATCATCCTGAAACTCAGGATTCCATCTTTTCAATCCAGGAATAAAAGTAGCAGTTATAGCAGTTGCGTGAGTTTCCGGTAATCTATCATTTTTTGCCATCATTTCTTTAGTTTTTCTGACAATCATTTCTTCCAAAGTTATATCCGGTTCTGTATATTCTCCATCCTTATAACAGTCACAGCAAAATTCATCATTAAGGCTTCCGTCCTTATTGGTTCCATAATCTTCTTTTACGATTGGTCTGCCGCAAGAATTACAAAATCCCATATTAAAAACTCTCCTTTTAAAAAAAAAATAGTTGTAAATTAGAATGAATCTAATTTACTTGTCATTCACTTCAATATTTTCGTCTTCATCCATAGCAAGTCTCATGTTGTCTGGATCTGGGTCGAAATGTTCCAAGAAGTCTTGTGCAGCTCTTCTTACATCTCTAGAACCTATGATATATCTACCTGCAATAATGATATTAGCACCTTTACCGATAGCTTCTTCTACATTGTTAGGTTTAATACCACCAGCAACAGCAACAAGACCTTTTTTACCGAGGATTTCTTTAATATCATTAATGTTACCCCATTCAGTCATGTCACCGGTATCTTCACCGTGTTCTGCTCTGTATGATTCCATATCAACATTTCTGTGTAACAATACTATGTCAGGTTTTAAATCTTCAGGAAGTAAAGCTAATTTATCTGCAAATCCTTTAACATTCATCATGTCAAGGATTGAGTAGATACCTTGTTTTTGAGTTTCATGAATAGCTTTAGCAATAGATTCAATAGTACCTAAACCTGAAATAGCAACTGCGTCTGCAGTTTCATCAGCAGCCATTTTAACTTCTACACGACCTACATCTAATGTTTTTAAGTCAGCAATAATGAATGCATCTGGACGTAAAGCTCTGATTTTTCCAATGATTCCAACACCGAATTTTTTAACAAGAGGAGTTCCTGCTTCGAGAAGGATCCTGTCATTATCTGGCAATTCAGAAATGATTCTTTCCATTGCCGCTTCATTATCAAGGTCGAGTGCAACTTGCAAGTATGGTGGTGACCAAAGTTTTTTGACTTTGAATCCCATGATTGGGTGAGTTCCACGGTCTTTTTCTGCAAGTACTTTGTCAATAGATGGATATCCTTCCATTGCTCTTCTGATAGCTAATTTAGTTGCTCCATAGTTGTACTGATAAATTTTTCTGTAATCCTTAGCAGAAGGGTCTATGAATACACTGACATTGATAACAATGTCTTCTACAATGTCTTTTGGAATGTATCCGTCTTCTACTGCATCAGCTACAGCTCTAGCTACAGCAGTTTGTGCAGGTCCAAAAATTTTACTTGCATCTTCTAAATCACCAACAGTCACTTTAGGAATGATTAAAGTAGCTGGTTTGGTCATTAAGTTAGGTCTAATTACACTTGTTAAAGGAGTGTGTCCTACAGAAAGATTAGATAAACCATTAGCGAAAGCCTGACCAACAGGTCCTTGCTTATCACCTATTAATAAATCAACGTGTGCTAATTCAGGGCCATCTCCAATAAGAGCTTCTCCAATTCTATACATTGAGTCCATTAAATTTCCTCCGTTATATAATAACACTTTATAGTATATTTTTATTTGTAAATATAATTATTGGAAGTTAATCCTTTTTGAGATATCCTTTGGCAAAGGTAATCTTCTGAAAGGTTTTCCTTCACATTTATCGTTAATTTCAGCTATCAATTCATCAACTGTCATGTCCACTTTTTCACCGGTTTCACGTACAGTTACTTTGAATTTACCTGATTCAACTTCTTTGTCTCCAACAACAAAAATGTATGGAATCCATTCTTTAGCCGCATTTCTGATTTTTTTACCAATACTTTCATCCCTGTCATCAATGTCAACACGGATGTTGGAAGCGTTGATTTTTTGGTATAATTCTTCAGCAAACTCTTCGTGAGATTCACCTACTGTTAAAATTCTTGCTTGAATTGGACTTAACCAGGTCGGCAACATCGGAGCTTTTTCATTAATTTCAATAGCAGTCTTTTCAAGCATTGCACATAATACCCTTTCGATACTTCCGG
>CAZQWN010000062.1:0-12163 GCA_964596915.1 uncultured Methanobrevibacter sp. | reverse complement strand
ATACATTAATATAATTTTCTATATGATTCTAATACAATTTTATAATCCTTTAAAAATAATTTAAACTAAAATAAATATTGTAATTAAAAAAAGTATTAATAAAATACATTTACAAAAAATAGTATTAACTAAAAAAAAATAGAAAAATGTGGGAAAAGACCCCCCATAAAAATGAAGAAATTAATTATACCGCATCAGAACCTCGCTCACCAGTTCTGATTCTAATAACCTCTTCCACATCTGAAACAAATATTTTACCGTCTCCAACATCCCCTGTTCTTGCACTATCAATAATGATGTCGATAATGTCTTCAAGATCTTCCTCATTGACTATTAATTCAACCCTTGTTTTCGGAATAAGGTCAATACAGTAGCTGGAACCACGATATGATTCCTTAACTCCCGATTGTCTTCCCCTTCCTTTTACTGTAGAAACGTTCATTCCCTCACAGCCAGCTGCCAAAAGGGCCAATTTAACATTATCAAACATTTCTTCACGTATTACCGCAATTATCCTTTTCATATTATCACCAAAATGTCATTAAATCCTGTATCCTGATTCCTCATGCAATGCTGAATCAAGCCCGGAAATTTCTTCTCTATCCTCTACTCTTAAACCTATAGTCTTATCTAATAATTTAGCTATTAATAAACTTACCGCAAAGGTATAAATCGCTGTTGCAACTACCGCAATAATCTGTATCACTAATTGCTGAGGATTTCCGTAAAACAGTCCTGCTACACCATTTATAGCCGGTGCTGCAAACAGTCCTGTTGCAATCAATCCCCAAACACCTGATAAACCATGCACACCAAATACATCCAATGCATCATCGTAACCGAATCTTGCTTTAAGATTATAAACCGCATAATATGAAATCAAAGAAGCTCCTATACCTATGACCAGTGAGCCTGCAAATGATACGAATCCTGCTGCGGGAGTAATAGCTACCAAACCTGCTACCGCACCGGTGATTGCACCCAATACCGTTGGTTTTCCTACTTTAATAAAGTCCAGAACTACCCATGTAATCATCGCTACCGCTGCAGCGGTGTTTGACACAAGTATTGCTGAGCCTGCAAGACCGTTAGCCGCAAGAGCTGATCCTCCGTTGAATCCCATCCAACCGAACCATAAAAATCCTGCTCCTAAAATTGAATATCCAAGGTTATGCGGGAGCAGTGAGGTATCTTTTCTTTTTCCTAAAACCAGCGCCAATGCAAGAGCTGAAAAACCTGAATTTACTTCAACAGCAACTCCTCCTGCAAAATCAACTGCACCAATGTTCATCAGCCATCCGCCGCCCCATATCCAGTGACATACCGGGACGTAAACTAGAGTTACCCACAGAATGGTAAATATTACCCATGCCTTTGTTTTCATTCTTCCAACTATTGAACCTGAAACTATTGCGGCTGTCAATGCCGCAAAGGTCAGCTCAAAAGCTATGAACACAAATGTAGGTATTGAGCCTGTAAGAGAATCAACACCCAGTCCTTCAAGGAAGAGATTTTGAGGCACACCAATGAAACCGCCAATGCTTGATGAGGCAAAGGAAAACTGATACCCGTAAATCAACCAAATCAGACTTGCTATCGCAAATGCTATCAATGATAAAAACATTGTATTTAAAACGTTTTTTCTTTTTGATAATCCACCATAAAAAAATGCTATGCCCGGAACGCTCATCAACAGAACCATGATTGTTGAAACAAGCATCCAAGCTGTGTTTCCTGTACTTAATACCATAATAATCACTAAAAAAATTTAACGGAAATAAAAAGTCGGAAGTTATATTCCGATAATATATTGTGCAAAATACTATATAAATATTAAGGAAAAATTAAAAAAGTGGAATTATTTGTCAAAGCCCTTCAAGGCATAGAGCTTATTTCTCAGCTCAGCTGCACGCTCAAAGTCAAGTCTTGCAGCCGCATCCTTCATGTCCTTTTCAAGGTCCTTGATTAATAAGCGAAGCTCATCTTTAGGCATTTTGTCAACTTCAGCTCCGGTAAGACCTTTATATTTCTCTTCCTCATCAGCAATTTTTTCTTTTAAGGTTCTTTGAGTGGATTTTGGAGTGATGCCATGAACTTCATTGTATTTCATCTGCAGCTTGCGCCTTTTGAGCGTAATGTCATATGCATTTTGAACGGAATCTGTCATTTCATCCACATACATTATCACACGGCCGTTGACGTTTCTTGCAGCACGTCCGATAGTCTGAATCAGGGAAGTTTCATTTCTCAAAAATCCTTCCTTATCAGCATCCAGAATAGCTACCAAAGACACCTCTGGCAAGTCCAGACCTTCCCTTAAAAGGTTTACGCCAACAAGGACATCAAACTTACCACGTCTGAGGTCATCGACAATGTCAATTCTCTCCAAAGTGTCGATTTCAGAGTGCATATACCTTACTTTAACACCTATTCTTGCATAGTAATCAGTCAGGTCCTCAGCCATTCTTTTTGTAAGTGTGGTAACCAATACTCTTTCATCATTTTTGGAGGTTTTTCTAACCTCTTCAAGCAAGTCCTCAACCTGACCTGTCACAGGCCTTATTATCACTTCAGGGTCAACCAAACCAGTAGGCCTTATAATCTGCTCGACAACATTTCTAGATTTTGAAAGCTCATATTGTGCCGGAGTGGCTGAAACATAAATTACCTGGTTTACTGATGATTCAAATTCATCAAAACGCAACGGCCGGTTTTCCTTAGCTGAGGGCAGTCTGAAACCGTAATCAACCAATGTTTGCTTACGTGCCCTGTCCCCATTGTACATCCCTCTGATTTGAGGAACAGTAACATGAGACTCATCAATGATTGTTAAAAAGTCGTCGGGGAAATATTTTAAAAGAGAATAGGGTTTTTCTCCCCATTTACGGCCTGACAGGTGCATTGAATAGTTCTCTACACCCGGACAGTATCCCATTTCCTGTAGCATTTCTATATCAAAACGGGTTCTCTGTTCAAGTCTTTGAGCTTCAAGGAGCTTACCGGTCAATTTCAACTCTTCAAGTCTTTCATCAAGTTCTGTTGAAATCTTAGACAGAGCAACATCCATTTTGTCCTGACCAACGACAAAGTGTTTTGCGGGGAAAATCATGTATCTTGGCAGTGATTCTAGTTTTTTTCCTGTGACCTTATCGATTAGACTGATGGCATCTATTTCATCACCAAACAGTTCTATCCTTATTGGTGGTGTTCCATGAACTGGATTGACTTCTATTACATCCCCACGGACTCTGAACTGACCACGATCAAACTCAATGTCATTTCGCTCATATTGCATGAAAACCAATCTGCGCAGTATTTCAGATCTCTCATAAATGTCTCCAACAGCAATACCGAAAGCGAATTCACCATAATCCTCAGGAGAACCTATACCATAAATACAGCTCACACTGCTTACAACAATAACATCATCACGGGAAAGCAATGACTGTGTTGCAGAGTGTCTCATCATATCTATATCCTCGTTGATTGACGCCTCCTTGTCAATGAAAGTGTCTGTACGAGGAACATATGCTTCAGGCTGGTAATAGTCATAATAGCTGACAAAATACTCAACTGCATTGTCAGGAAAAAATTCCTTAAATTCTTCATACAGCTGTGCAGCAAGAGTTTTGTTGTGTGAAATGACAAGAGTGGGCTTTTGGACCTTTTCAATGACATTCGCCATTGTGAAAGTCTTTCCCGAACCTGTCACTCCCAAAAGGGTCTGCTCTTTCAGGCCATTTTTTATGCCTTCAGCTAACGAGTTAATGGCTTTTGGTTGGTCACCCAATGGTTTATAGGGTGACTTCAGCTTGAATTCTTTCATGATATCTAGTTTGATATTGTAACATTGAAACTAATATGAGTATAGCTTGGAGAACAGCATGGAGTGACCTTCTGGTCTCTTACGACAAGCTGGCCATATCCTTTCAAATCTTTTTCCAAATCTCTAATGACATTTGGGATTACTTCATAATTGAAAACCTTTAAAGATCCCAAAAATACCGTTTTGGAGGCCATATTCATAACGGAAATGGTCTCCACTACATCCATCTCTTCATATTTTTGTAAAATTTTATTGGATATTTCCAGCAATTCCTTTTTGATTATTTCTTTATCCATTTTAATCCCTCAATGCGTCTGCAATAGCTTTTGCAATAGACACACGTGAAGTATCTGAAGATAAACTGTTTGTTCCAATAATCTTACCTGCACCTGCCGCATAGATTCTTGTAGCACCGTTGTTGGTTAAAATCGGGTGTACACAGCATACATCAACAGATGATGCACCGTACTGTTTTAGGATGTTTATTGCATTGACTATTGTACCGCCGGTTGCAATGATGTCATCGATGATAATCGCATGCATTCCTTTTACTGAATCCACATTAACGGTGTTGTCGCTTTCGCTGTCACATCTGACATCAACGATTTTGGTTTCGACCTTGTCAGGGCCTAAACGCACTTTAGTCAAGTATGTGCAGTCACAGCCTATGATTTCAGATATTTCCTGTGCAAATCCATATGCACCTTTGTCCGGAGCGATGATTAATGGCTTGTCTGCGCCTTTTTTGAATAATTCCTTATCCAAATATTCAGCAATTGCAGGCATTGCTGATATGTTGCGGGCAGAAATGTCAAAGAAGTTCAATACGCATTCCTCATGAATATTGAATGTGATGAACTCATCCGCACCTGCAGATTGAATCAAATCACATACAATTTTAGCAGAGACTGTTTCTCCAGGATTGAATCTTTTTTCCTGTCTTGCATATCCCATGTATGGAACTACCACTTTTACCTTTTTAGCTCCCAAATCCTTCAGATTTGAAATCATGAACAGCAATTCCATCAGATTTTCATCCTGAGGATATCCAGTGGATTGTATGATTGTTACCTCATCTTCAATTTCACCATCTATTCTTATATACCTTTCACCATCTGGAAACTTTTTGGTTTCCACATAACGTAATTCTTCGCCAAGTTCACATGCAACATGAGCTGCTAAATCTTGAGATGCTGAACCACCTATAATCACAATATCACCAAAATTTTTATATGTAAATATATCTGTCAATGGTAATTAAAAAAGTTAATTATTTATCATTAAAAGAACAATAACAAAAATTATGAGTAAAGGAAAAACAATATTGGGAATAATAGTGGTAATTATTATTGCATTTTTATTGTTTACTTTAACAAGTCCGATATTAATTATCGCTGAGGATACAAGTGAAGGAAGCCCAGGAATTGATATGGCTGCAAAATTTAGTGCTTTAGGCGGTTTTGATTGGATTTATCCTGGAAGTTCCGTTAATGAAAACGGACAAACCCTCCATAATATCCACCAGGACTCACCTGATGACCCTTATGGAGCCGCACGTGACATTATGACCTATACCTATCAGTTTACGCCGCACTTAATCGTCAGTGTAAATCCTGAAGCTGCAGAAGCCATTTTTGGGGCTGGTTTGATTGACAATATCCGTGCAAACGATGCATACAACGGTTATGCTGGAAGCGCCAATGTTCAGGGAAGCATGTCAAGAGGCGATGCGGTAAGCACTGCAATGGCCAGTGGTACATTCAATCCGTTGGAGATTCCAATACACATTTTAATGGGAAACATCAGGTTCATACCTGTCTGATTTCCATTTTTTAATTATTTATGTAATATTAGATAAAAAGAGAGAGCCACACCGACCACAGAAATAACCAATTGTATTATTCCATGTTTTTTGATTTGAGGATGTTTTGACTGAATCAAATAAAACGGCATGAAAAATCCGAAAAATGTAAACATGACAAAACCTGTGGATTTTGAAATAAGCCAAAGCAGAACTCCACCCCAAGATAAAAATATGGTTGCTATATATGTAATCAACAAGTTTCTTTTGTTGATTTTAGGTTCCTGTGACCTGTAAACATAAAACTGTTTAGGCTGAGCCCCCTCAACTAGAGGAATTCCGCATTTTGCACAGTAGTCATAATCATCCTGATTTTCAAATCCGCAGTTATTACATTTTCTTGTCATTAGTTAAAATTAAGCGTTCTTAATATAAATTATTTTTCAAGTTTCATGGCAATTTCTTTGAAAAATTCATGCATATAATTTTCATTTGTCATGTCTGTGTAATATTCAAATCCCAATTTTTCCAAAACCCTTTTTGATTGGGTGTTTTCCACTCGGTATGTGGCATAAATTACATTAACGTTTAAATCATTGAATGCATGGTCGATTAATGCATTTGACGCTTCAACCGCATAGGAATTACCCCAATGCTCTTCAGCTATCCAGTATCCGAGCTCACATGCACCTTCACCCCACCAGTGATTTGTATCCGGATGGAAAAGCAATCCCACACAGCCTATCGGAACATCATCTTTAACGACAGCATAGGTTTCTTTTTTGGAAAAAACTGTTTTTATGATATTTAAGCTATCTTCAATGCTTTCATGAGGTGGCCATCCGGCAATTGGACCAACATTTGGATTTTTGGCAAAATGATATAAACATCGGGCATCATCTTCTCGCCATGGCCTTAAAGTGAGGTTTTGAGTATTCAGAATCATTGCTTTAGATTTGTTTTTGAAATATTTAAAAATAATGTAATTTATTTTTTACTCAAAATTAATTAATTTAAACAAATATATAATAAATCATGAAAGTTAAAGATGGAATTACTGGATTTATAGTTGGTGATGCTTTAGGAGTTCCAGTTGAGTTTTATTCAAGAAATGAACTTAAACAAGACCCTGTCATAGACATGAGAGAATACGGAACTTACAACCAACCAAAAGGAACATGGTCTGATGATTCATCAATGACAATAGCTACAATGCACAGTATAGTAAATAAGAAAGGAATTGACTATGAAAACATAATGACCGAATTTTGCAATTGGGCATATGAACATGAATACACACAATACTGCGAAACTTTTGATATCGGAAATACAACCAGTCGTGGATTAAGAAGATTTAAAAATGGTGCCAAAGCATTGGAATCCGGAGGAACTTCAACTCATGACAACGGAAACGGATCACTTATGAGAATTTTGCCTCTGGCATTTATTCCGAATATCGACTACGAAACCATTGAAAACATATCAGGATTAACACATGGCCA
The DNA here is from genome assembly GCA_964596915.1 of uncultured Methanobrevibacter sp. Classification (GTDB taxonomy): domain Archaea; phylum Methanobacteriota; class Methanobacteria; order Methanobacteriales; family Methanobacteriaceae; genus Methanocatella. Next base: position 5,034 of record CAZQWN010000062.1, on the reverse strand, counting down.
TGAAAGGTCAAAAATAGCATGCGTTTTATATGTCGAAATTGCCAAATCCATGCTTGAAAATGATTTAACAATCGATGAACACATCTATAACGCATGCAAAAAAATCATACAATATTACAGGGATAATGAAGAACTTAAACAATTCGCAAGAATATTTGCAAATGACTTTTCCGAAGGCATCCTGAGTGGAGGATATGTCATTGACACTATTGAAACAGTTGTTTACTGTCTTAAAACCACTGACAACTATAAGGATGCAGTCCTAAAGGCTGTCAATTTAGGTGGCGACACCGACACCAATGCCGCAATTTGCGGAGGACTTGCCGGAATTTATTACGGTTTTGATGAAATACCTGTAGATTGGATAGAGTCAATTCCACATCTTGATAAAGTGCATTCATTATGTGAAGAATTCGAGGCGTTTTGTGATGAATCTCAATGAAACTATCAAAAATATTAGGTCTTCCTGCAATAATTATGTAGACCCGGATTTGGTTGCAACAGTGATTCATGACAATTACTATATGGGGTCAAACAATATCGAGGAACTTGACAAATTCGGCATCGAAAGTGATGATAGTTTCGAAGAAAAGATTTTAAAGATTCTAAAACATGAAAATGTATTTTTTAACCTTGGAATGTACGCATTCATCCCCGTAATCAATGAATGTGACATATATTCAACCGAAGACTATAACCTGAAGTTATCCCAAGAGGAATTTGAAAAATATGCCAATGAAAAGGAGCGTGTTTTTGGAATTCTGATAAAAAAAGATTCAACAGATTATGTAATCGGCAGCTGTGATTTATGCGGATGCAGTATCGATGCTGCATTTAATGAAATAGAACCATCCGACTTTGATTTTTACAAAAAAATAGAAGAAATAATAGATAGTAAAATTATCTATTAATCATTTTCTTTTTGATTTCTTCCCACATGGCCTGCTCTTCACCGCAGCCGGTCATGATGACATATTTATATTCTGAATTTCTCGCCAGTTCATTTAATCTTTCTATTCTGACATTCATCTCATCATAACTTAACGGATAGAATTCAGCATCAGGATATTCCTCTTTAATGATATTGTAATATTCTTCTGCCTTTTTAATTGATTGCCTTCCCGGAACCACAATGACATGGTCCGGATTCATGCTTTTTATAACTTCAAAATGGTCATTGAAGATTTCTTCCTCATTTTCATCGGGAGTTGTATAGATGAATTCCAATGGAGCGTCCACAAACTGTTTCATGAACATTACATTGATTTTAAGAGCGTCCCCATTGTCACCCTGTCCCAATCCGACGAATTTCCCGCCAATGTCAACCACTTCAAACCTTCCGGGCGGAATGAATGACATGTCCAGATTGTTGAAGACATCCTTAGCTGTGGTTTCTATGTTTTCTGTTTTTGGAGTGAATGTCGCATAAGCGGTAATTGAAGCTAATGTATTGTAAATATTGTGGAAACCGAAAGGCGGTACATTTAGTTTTAAGTTAAATTTAACATTCTTTTTGGCAACATAGTTATATAAGTCTCCTTCAATATACAAAATCCACTTGTCTGATGCAAATTCAACATCAACTAATTTTACATCTGGTTCCGGACGCTTGAATCCACATTCACAAGTATAAATACCTCTATGGTTTAAGTAAAAGTGAGAGTAATCAAGCTGTTTTCCGCATTTAGGACATTCTATTGTATTGTCTCCAATGTCTTCAATTGCATCGGCAGCAATTCCATAATAGTTTACTTTAACATCCCTTGATTTTTCAACACCAATAAAAGCAGTTCTTGGATCATCACAATTAGTGACAATAGCTCCCCTTTCCATACCTTTTGAAAGCAGCTTTTTAGCCGTATAATATGATTCGAAAGGATTTTTAACTCCTGCAACCTGGGTGTGTTCCTGTGAAATTGTAGTGTATACAACACCAATAGGATTGATTAATCTTTGAACAGTATCCGGAATTCCATGAGCCATATCACGAATACCATATTCAAAAATACCCAAATCACCTTTCTGGCTTAAAAGGGCAGTAACAATTGAATTTAAAATATTATTTTCATAACTTCTTCTAATCTGAATGTCCTTTGACATCAGTTTGATTAAAAGAGTTGTTGTAGTTGTCTTACCGTTGGTTCCGGTGATTAATACAGAACCAATTTTTAAATCGGAAGCCAATTTGGAAATGGACTCCTGACCACCCACTTTTGTAAAAATATGTCCAGGATAGGTTCCACCGCTTCCGGGACCATATTTAGCAAGCTGACAAGCAACTTTTCCAGATAATTTTGCCATATTAAATTTAAAAAAACTAACCATAAAAATATATTATTATACTATCATATATAAAAATTATCAATTTGAAAAAATAATTAAAAAAAGAGGCTTTTTAAAAAAAATAAAGGAAAAATAATCCAATTTAGTTAGTAGTTGGATTATTGATTGTTGTTTGTGGAACTTTTTCAGCAACTCTGGAACCAATGCTTTTCATTTTTTCTATGAGATTATCCTTTTTGGAACCGCTGATTAAGATATTTTCCAACACATCACTTAAAGTTTCAGTAGGAATGATTTCAATCATGTCTTCGTATTTCTTCTCAATCATAACATCTTTCATGTTGGATTTAGGAATCAATACCTTTTTCATTCCAGCCTCGGCAGCAGCTTCGATTTTAGCTGTTGCCCCACCGATAGGCATTACATCTCCACGAACATTAAGGGAACCTGTCAATGCCACAGTCTGATCAATTGGAATCTCTTCTACAGCTGAAATCACTGCAGTTGCAATACTTACACTTGCAGAATCCCCTTCTACACCATCATAGGTTTGGATGAACTGAATGTGAATGTCATAATCTGAAATGTCCTTGTTGGTGTATTTCTTAATCAATGCGCTGACGTTTTGAACGGATTCCTGAGCGATTTCACCAAGTTTACCAGTAGCAATTATCTGACCACCATTTTTGGATTGTGTTGGTGCAGCTTCAGCCGCAATTGGTGAAACGATTCCACTTCTATCACCGATGACCGCAAGACCGTTGATAAGACCGACCCTTCCACCTTCAGCAGATACCATACTGTAGTCTTTTCTTTGAATAATAGACCTGTCAGCAATTTGCTGTTCAAGGGTTCTTGCAAATCTTTTCGCTTCAACAACATGCTCTGCGGTTACAAGGTCAGCTCCCTTTTCAATAGCCACGTCACCAGCAGACCTTACAAGTCCTCCAAGATCCCTTAATTTTAAAGTCAATGCATCCTGTTTACCTGATCTTCTTTTAGCCTCCATGATAATTTCATCGAGCGCATCCGGTGCAAAGTGCGGAATTCTTCCGTCATTTTTAACTTCCTGAGCTACAAATTGAACTAGTTTCTCCCTGTTTTCAGTTGTATCATCCATATAATCCTTCATGAATACTTCATAACCGTATCCTCTGATTCTGGATCTCATTGCAATGTGCATTCCTTCCAATACCTGAAGGTTTCCTGATGCCACAAGCACAAAGTCACATGGCACAGCCTGGGACCTTACCATCGCACCACTTGAGTTTTCACTTTGACCTGTGATTGAATATTGCTTTTCCTGCATTGCAGATAAGAGCTCCTGCTGGGTTTTCATACTCATTGTACCGATTTCGTCAATGTATAAAACTCCACGGTTTGCCTTGTGAATCATGCCTGCTTCCACACGTTCATGTGCAGGAGTTCCGAGCCCTCCAGATTGGTAAGGGTCGTGACGTACATCACCTAAAAGTGCACCTGCATGAGCACCAGTCGCATCCATAAATGGAGCAAATCTGGACTCTTCATTATTGACCAATAATTTTGGAGACATATTATTGGTTTTTGGTTTGATTTGTATTGATATGAGTAAAATTAAAGCAGCCGCAATAATTGATTCAAGTAATCTTCCATACATAAATCCGATTACTAAAATTCCACCTATAGCAAACATTGTAATAATTGTTTTTCTCTCTTCATGACCTCTTGCAGATCCTTTTGTTGATTTTACGATTTTTTTACCTTCACCAGCGGGAACAGTCCTTACTAGCGGATGGTTGTTGTCCTCCATATTAGGATAAACTAAAACATCCTGAAGGGTTTCATGTGGCAGGATTTGCGCCATACCTTTTGCAAGCATTGATTTGCCCACACCAGGATCTCCAATGAGCAAAACATTCCTTCTTTGTTTTGCCGCTTTTTTAATAGTTTCTATGGACTCTTCATGCCCAATAACTTGGTCAATTAATAAAGGTGGTACTTCAATATCTTGTGAGCTTTTTATGTTGTCATAATCTAACATATGTTTAGTTTCAGACTCTACTTCAACAGGTTTAACGATTTCTTCTGTTGGAGTGTCTTCTATTGACTCTTGTTCATCAAATTTCATAAAATGACCTCACTTCTTGTAATAAATTCATCATAAAAAATTAAGTTTCATATACTATTTAAATATTATTTAATATTTGGACATATAAAAAGCTTTCTATTTTAGTAAATAAAAGTAACTAAAAGATTCACATTTTTTGAATCTATGTACAAAAAAGTACAATGTAAAATAATACTTTTCAAGTGCTCTCTAGGACAACTTAAAAGATATTCCAAAATGATTAATAAAAACATGATCGACCCAATAACTGAGTACTGCATCAGAATGGGCTGAAAAAAAGCAGTACGCAAGCAATTACCTCAATGCATGATATTCATTCATGTCATCCCGGACATAGAATAAAGTTCTCATGAGTAAACTTGTTGATTTACTTCCTCCAGCCGCACCTCCAATCAGAACTTACTTTTCTGTTGCTAGTACCATCTCTCCTGTTTTGAAAATGGATTGAATGACATATATGGATTTTCATACCGTTGAAGTTGGATTTAGATTTAATTTAGTTGATTTTGAAATGGTAACACTCGACAGCAGTTACTATTGAATAGTAAAACCCCAGACATAGATATGCGACTCCTCAAATAAGATTAAGAGGAACCTCATTAATTGATTAGATGTATTTTTATGATTAATTTTTAATTAAT
>CAZQWN010000061.1:0-12193 GCA_964596915.1 uncultured Methanobrevibacter sp. | reverse complement strand
TGTTTCTGTAATTGTTGATGGAAATGAAATTATTGTTGCTTTAGATGAAAATGGAATTGCCAATGTTCCAATTAATGACATAAGTGCCGGAAATCATAGTGTTGTTGTAATATATGCTGGTGATGAAAATAATGCTCCGGTACATGATGTTTCAAGCTTCAATGTTGAAGCTGATCCTGTTGTTGAAAAATTAGGTGCTGAATTTGTAAATATTGTTGTTGAGGACAATTTGGTTATCACTGCAACTTTAGTGGACTCTTTAGCCAATGCCATTAAAAATGCAAATGTAACCTGCGTTGTTGGTAATGAAACAATATTTGTTGTTAGTAATAATGAAGGGAAATTTACTATTAATGGTATTTATAATGAGGAAATCACCTTATCATATGTTGGTAATGAGAATTACAGTAGTATTAATACCAGTATGACCTTCAAAGATGTTACTCCTATTGTTCCTCAAAAAATTGCAACTAAATTCAATATTAAAAATAATTCCATTACTTTATATGGATATGCCGTTGATGTAAAAGCAGGAGAGCAGGGTATGACCTATGCTACAGAATTGCTTGACGCTAGCGGTAATCCGATTAGTAATGTTTTGGTTCAATTTGCAGTAAACAACAAAATCTACAATAGAACTACCTTTGAAAACGGTAGCTTCAATCCTTATCACTTGGATATGGTAAGGGCAGGTAGATACACAATGGCATTTTCATTTGGTGGAAATGATGAGTACAACAGTACATTTGCTGTAGTATGTGTTGATTTGGATAAAAAACCAATTAAAATCAAAGCAAGTGCTAAAACATACAAAGCATCTGCTAAAACTAAAAAATACACTGTAACTTTATCCACAATCGTTGGATCATCTTTAGATGGTAAGGTACATATGAGGACTGGATTAAAAGTTACAATGAAAATCAACGGAAAAACATACAACGCAAAAACTAACAGCAAAGGACAGGTAACTTTCAAACTTAAATTAACTAAGAAAGGCAAATATAATGCTGAAATTAGTTATAAAGGTGATGTTACATATGAAAGTGCAACTAAAAATGTAAAAATAACAATTAAATAGTGGGATTAATTTCTCACTAATTTTTCTTTTTTTTAAATATAAAAATAGTAAAAAAGAGTTATAACAACTCTTCATTTGAAATAATCTTGTTTTCGTTGTGAATATTTAAAATGATTCCGCTGAAGGCTTCATCATTTTTTGCAAGCTCTTTGAATAGCTCTTCAGACACTTCAGTAGGTTCATAATCAGCTAACTCCAAATATTCAAAACCTTTTGCATATTCATTTAAATCAGAAAATACGATGATTTTAAAGTCATCAAGACTTCCTGTAACTAGAAAGTCCTTTTCATGATCTTGGCCAAGTGTAGGACAGATATAATTCATATTAAAATCTCCCGTTTTTGTCCATATTGAAGTTCTGTGAATGAGGATTTATTACAAAGCCTTCGAAATATTCATCTTCCTCTGCGATTTTTGCAATATCGTCTGGAGTTAATACCTTCATTTCAAGCTTGTCCAAAAAGAGTTTGGATATCTTTGCGCTGCCAACGGCATATTCACGAATATCTGTAAAGACCGGAATGACATACTCATTACTGGTTTCAGTAATAGTCAGCTTTACAGGTTTTTCAATTTCATCAACCAGGGTAAAGTATATCTCTTTAGGGTATGTTTTTAAAATGTTGTTCTTTACCGCTTCAAGCTCTATGGCATCCTCGTTTTTAAGCTTTTTCACCATGTCGGCATAAATCTGAATGTATTCTTTAAGTTGACTTTTTGAAGCCTTTACATTGTTTTTTTGATAATCTTCGTAATCTTTAGGATTCATCTTATTATGGCAAGGATGCCCCGACCTCTTTAGGTCGGGGAGGAATTGCCAACCTCCAATCTATTAACCAACCTTTAATAGGTTCTAATAATTTCAACCGCTTACTACTTACTCCTTGGCTAATTACAGTTCCGTCAATTGTTTTTAACTGAAAATAACCGCTGCTTCGTTTACCTGTTATAAAACATTCCTTATCGTTGTACATTACTTTATCGTATCTTCTAAAACCATTTATAATATATGGTGACTGATTGCGTTTACGTTTTCCGCCTTTGCTTGGTTTGGATTTATGTATTTGGCGATTATGTCGTCTGACTTTTTTATATGAATATTCAACATTTGTTTGTTTGGCATTCAAATTGTGACTAATTACAAAAGCATCATTGCAATGAGACTTAACAAGACCTAATTTTTCACGGGTATACTTGGTTAAATAACCGAATGTCTCAAAAACATTTCTGAATTCATTTTTTAAAGATTGTACTAATCTTTTTCTCATGATATTCATATGACTGGAATGTTTGAATGATTTTACTTTTTTTGTATATTCCAATTCTCCTGTATGTACTTTATCATGGCATTCTTTGCATAATGTTACTAGATTGTCCATGCGATTGGAACCGCCATCACTTCTGAATCTGATATGATGAACTTCTAGTTGGGTATTTTTTGCTCCGCATATTTGGCAGGTGTAATTGTCACGACTTAAAACAGCTGATTTAACATTATAAAAACCTTCTGCATTGCCATGCTGATACTCCACACCAGATATAGTAGGTTTTTTTAGTTTATGCACATCAAATTCAGCAGTTTCAACAATGATGTTTTCTATGGGAATTATATTGCAAATACGTTTAATTATTGTTAAATGACTGTCAATTTTATGCTGAATACTGGGTGCCAGTTTTCCTTTTTTACCACGATTATTAAACTGTGCCGGACGATAACGTAATTTGCTCCTACGATTCCTGCGTTGAGTTTTTCTAATTTCTAACAATTTAGGCATATCTTGTCTTAATTCAACTGTTGCTTTAAATAATTCTTTTTTATTTGTGGTTGCTGATAATCCAATGTATTTGCTTCCGGAATCAACACCTAGATTAACCGGTTGTTTATAACCAGAAGATCCATACAACAATTGTATGGTAAATGGTGTTCTATTCACTACTTTTGCTTTCTTTTCTTTTAATAATACTCTTGCTTTTCTAGGTTTGCATGGCATTAACGGTTCACCATGCATGTTTAGTACGTAAACAAACATCATGTTTACCTCCTATTCCTGAGTTATTTTATCCCTCGACAATGTTATCCCAAGGTTTTATTGTAAGCAACACTGTTCCTACCATCTCAGAACTTGTTTAATCACTTACCGTAGAGCGTGGAACTGGGATTAAACATTCCACGGTACCTATCTTTTTATTCTTGAGTAACGTAGACCATTTAATATAGATCGCTGTCTATTAAACTAGTGGATTCCTAGAAAACAATCTAGAAAATCCACGGCTTCTACAAGCCGTGGTAGTTTAAACTAATCATGGCATTCGTGAACTTCTTCACTGCCTATGACAAAGTCCCATTGAGGTGCGTTTATTGCAATGCCAATGAAATCTTCATCTTCAGAGTGGTCAGCTACAATTTCACTGCCTGTCTTTTTATCGCAGGTAAATTCATTTTCTTCAAACTGCTGCTTGAATGTTTCAATAGCAGTTTGTGCTTCCGCTTCATCGGTGAATGCGGGAATGACAAACTCTTCTGCATCTTCGTCCTCATCACTTACGATTAAAGCGACAACTTCTTTTTCTTCGCTGCTTGCGTTTGAAACGATGATGAACTCCTCACTGAAAACAGCATGTTCGATTTCATGATAAAGTTCGCCTAACTCTTCAATCTGTTCGCTGTTGTCGTTTTCAAAAGCTTCATCGATATCGTCATTGTCATCAAGGTAGCTTTCGATTTTTTCGTTTAAATCATCATCAAGTTCTATAAATTTTTCTATTAACTGTTTTAATTCGCTCATAGTAATCACTAAAAAATAATTTCAATAAAAATAAGTCTTTTTAAAAACAAATGAACATTCTCTTCCTAAACACCACTAAAGGAATACAAGCGAATGCTCATTTCAACCATCACCATTGTTCATATTATAAAAAAATAGTATATAACAATATGAACAATACTATTTAGTTTTTCAACATATATAAAGTTTTAGTTTATCCCACTTCAAAAATCACTTTCTATAGATTTAATTAGGTTATATATAATCTTATTAGTGCTTACATCTACATTATTTATCTCACCTAGCTCAATTACCTTGCCTGTTAGGGAATCAATTTCCGTTTTTATTTTTCTTTTTATGTCATGGTGAGTTGATGAATAGTGATTATAAGTATCCGGAACAAGTTTTGAGTAGAATAGATCTTTGTATTCCTCTGAATTTTCCCAGAATGTTTCATATTCACTTGCGTTTATGACTTCAAAAATTTCATCGATAATGTTGTCCATCAGTTGCCTTGAATATTCGTTTTCGCTAAGCTTCCCGTAAGTCACATCAAGAATTGCACCCAATGGATTTAGGGCGCAGTTATAAAGCATTTTCGCCCATAAATATTTGTCAACCTCGTCTGTGAGTTCACATTCAATTCCCGATGCTGTAATCATGTCTGCAATTGTTTGAAGTTCACTTGGGTCCTGATTTTGAAGGGAACCTATCTGTATTGGTTCTGTGTACACGGTCACTTCGCTTGTGTGTCTTTGGTGACGTGCAAATCCTGTTATCAGGCGTGCTGAGAATACTTCTTTTTTATCAAAAAACCTCAGGTAATATTCGTCATTTCCAAAGCCGTTCTGGAAAATGATGATTTTAAAATTCTCTTTCAGAATATCTCTGTGTAAATCTAGTTTTTTTGATATATCGTCGTTTGCGGTGGTTTTTGAGGTGATGAAAACATATTCGAAGGTATCTTTTGGAATGTCGTTATATGATTCATATACGTCAATTTCATCATTTTCATACTTGTAATGTGCAAACAAACCGCATCTTTCGATTCCATTTTCTCTGATTGCCTTTGCTGTTTTGCCTCTTGCAAATAGTGATACATTGGCGTTTTGGGACCTCATTGAGGTTGCAAGCCCTATTCCCACAGCTCCGGCTCCGATAACTAAAACGTTCATGATTATTATTTTGTATTGGTAGTTAATGTATTTTTTGTTATTCCTAAATTTATAGCTTTTATAATTCTTTTTTTAGTTAAAACTAAATAATTATTGTTAGTTATGACTAAAAAAGCTTTTAAAATCGATTAATTTATATATGAGTAAATTTAATATAATTTTAATCATTATTGAGGAACATCATATGGATAATACAAAATTATTGAACCGGGACGACAACACTCAAAAGGTTTTCCTAAGCGAGAATTCTTTTGACGTATGTGACATTTTAAAAAAGAATTACAGTTATCTTCTTGAAGCGATTAAAAGTGAGGAAATAATTCTTAAGGGTCGTGAATGCAATCTCTTTAAGGAACTGGTATTTGAAGGGAATGTTGTAGGCTTTTGCACATATGACTTTTCATCCGAATTCATCACCGCCGCATTAAATAACATATATGTTCTTCCCGAATTTCGAGGAAACCGCCTGTTTTATTTGGAACTTCAAAAGACCATGATGGAATGCAACAAGCCGAGCATAATCGAACCAACCCGTCTTGTTGTTGAACTTCTTATCGAATACGGATTTGCAAAAAGGCTCAGCGAGAGCATTGTTGCAAGTTCACTGGAATTCATTGTTCCCGGAGATCATGTGCAGTCCAATGGGGATTATGAAAATGAGGAGCTGTCCACACATTTCTATGATTTGAGCATTTCTGCCAGCATACATTTTCTTGATATTGAAAATGGCATTCTGGCTTACAGTTCACCCTTAAACTATGATATAATTCACTATGACTGTTTGGATGCAAGAAATGATATGGATGATGGCTATTTTTCCCGTATTAAGGAATTTTTCCTAGAAAATGATGTCCATGTGATGAATGAAATTTCACAGTTGGAGGAAAAGCTTCCGGTTAAGTCATACACTCTTGAGGAGATAGTGGGTGAGGGTGATGATTTTTCACCCTACATTTCATCCCTGATTGACGATGCACATGTAACCCATGAAAGGGCGATTGAAATAAAACGTCAGATGATTGAAGAATATGAAGCGGGGATGATATTAAATGAGTCTTTGCTTATCAGACTTGCATTTTTATTTGACGAAAATAAAAGCATCAGCATCAAATCCCACACAGACACATGCCCATACTGCAACATGCCCATTGATGCCCATGACAGGTACTGTCATTTCTGCGGCATTAACCTGAACTATGAGCCTGATGAAATGTTTGACAGCCTTTTGAACACATTTGACGATGCAGGAGATTCTGTAGAAGACATTAATTATGTGGCATATAAGTTTTTAAAACTGATATTGGAAGGCATAGAACTGGAATATTCAATCATAACCTGTGAAAAGGCATATAATATAGAATGGGATTTGCTGAATGATTATCTTATTGAAAATGATTATTTTAAAGACAATCTGATTACACAAAAGGGGCATGATTTTTTAATTGGACATCCTTTATACCTCTTTGAGAAATATCATATGGATTTATTTGACTACACTGACTTTGAAAGATTTTTCATCACCCACAAAAAGCTTGACGGAAAAGAAATAGTTTTGAAATATTTAAACCAGTTTGATGATGAAGATGCTTCGGAGCTAAAAAAAGAAATCATAAATGGCAATTGATTAATTACCATCTACTTAAACCGTTTGATTCTTGATTTGAACTAATGGAGTCAATAAAGTTCTTACAATGATTTATGAAGTAGTCACTGTTTTCATAAGTGACGTTTCCGCCTGAAACCTTATAGTTCTGATTGTTTTTATTGAAGAATATGTCAGCACCATATGTTTCGGAGTCTTCATTGTAGTAGAAATATGCAGTAACTCCATTTTGGTCAATAGTTTGGCTTGAAGTGTATTTGCTTTGATCCAAGCCACTGACGATATCCGATACGTTTTTGCTGTTATCAATCATTTCGGCATAGATTGTCATGTTATAATTTGAATCGTTATAGCTTACTGCAGTATCATTAATTTTATTTTTGGTAAAGTTCTGCAGTTCAGGAAAATCTCCGTGTCCCTGATTGGAATTACCAGAATCATCAGTTGCAGTTGTTGCATTTCCTCCGGTCAGGTTAATATTGTCAGCAACAACATTGATACCGATATAAGCAACGATTAAAATTATCAATAAAGCATAAAGTTTTTTCATTGTTGCATCCATAGTATTTGATATTTAATTTAAACTATTTAATTATTGGCATATTTTTAGATAGGATAATTTATATTTAAAAAAGTATAAAATATATGATATAATTCAATAATTAAGATTTTAACATTTTTCATAGGTTTATACTATTCATAAAATGATTAGAAACAGTAAAAATTGTTAAAAAATAATATAAATATTTTTTATGAATTATTAAAATATGGGAAAAATGGTGTGATTATGAATAGAAATGTACGTATAGGTTTAATAACAGCTGTAACTATTATAGCTCTTTTTATATTATCCTTATGGATTTCTTCTACACCCTCAGATGCAGATAATTCTGTTCGTTTCGGTATTTTAACATTATTACCGCCACTTGTTGCTATTGGTTTAGCATTCATTACAAAAGAGACAATATTATCTTTGTTTGTTGGAGTATTTGTAGGGGAGTTCATGTTATGTGTAAATGATTTGAACATCATTTCCACAATTGTCAATGCATTCCTGCAGTTAGGCTCACAGATTATTTCTTGCATGGCTGATCCCTGGAATGCGGGTATTATCCTTCAATGTTTACTTATTGGAGGTGTAATTCAACTGATTACAAAAATGGGAGGGGCAAAAGCTCTTGCTGATGCATTTGCAAAAAGAGCGGACACTCCTCGTAAAGCACAATTGTTTACATGGGTTTTAGGATTATGTGTATTCTTTGACGATTACGCAAACTCTTTAATCGTCGGTCCAATCATGAGGCCTGTTATGGACAAGCTCAAAGTATCAAGAGAAAAATTGGCATTTGTAGTTGATGCAACTGCAGCTCCTGTAGCTGGTATTGCTATTATCTCTACATGGATCGGATTAGAAATCAGTTTAATTGCATCAGGTTTTCAATCTGTCGGTGTAAGTAACGCTACTGGTTTTGGAATATTTTTACAAACTATTCCATACAGATTCTATAACATTTTCATCTTAATTTTCATCGTGATTTCCGCAGCAACATTATACGAATTCGGTCCGATGAAAAAAGCAGAACAGGAAGCCCGTAGAAGAACTGAAATTAAAAAAGTCGATGAAGCCCCTGGTTTTGATGACGTAAAACCGGTAGAAGGAATCAAATTGTCAGTTTGGAATGCAATCATTCCAATCGCTACATTAATCATAGGTGCACTTGTCGCATTCTATTGGAGTGGATACACTTCTATTTTAGGTGGGGAAGATCAAGCCCTCATAACTCTGATGAAGACAGCACCTTTATCATTCAACGGTATTTTTGAAGCATTATCAGCATCAGATGCATCTGTTGCTCTTTTCCAGGCAGCGCTTCTTGCTTCAATTGTTGCAATTGTCATGGCTGTCGGTGAAAAAATCCTGTCCATTGAAGATGCAATATCTGAATGGATTGGAGGTATGAAAACCATTGTTATCACAGGTGTAATATTGCTTCTCGCATGGTCTCTTGGAGCGGTTATCGGTGATATTGGAACCGCAGGCTATCTGGTAGGTGTTCTGAGGGGTACAATTCCGCAATTTATTGTGCCTTCACTGATTTTTGTTTTAGGAGCATTGATTTCCTTTGCAACAGGTACTGCATACGGTACAATGAGTATACTGATGCCGCTTGCAATTCCATTAGGCTGGGCAGTAAGTACCGGTGATATGAACTTCACAATCGTATGTACCAGTGGAGTGCTGACAGGAGCTATTTTCGGAGACCACTGTTCACCGATTTCAGATACAACAATTCTCTCATCTATGGGAACAAGCTGTAACCATATAGATCATGTTCAAACACAAATCTACTATGCAATCTTCGTTGCAATTGTAGCAATATTAATAGGTTACATCCCTGCAGGATTAGGAGTTCCATGGTTCATCTCTATCCCTGTAGGTATAGTTGTAATGTTTGTTGGTCTTAGAATCATTGGTGAAAAGGTTGACTTTGAAGAAGTTGAGGAAGCCTCCTCATAACTTCATTTTCTTTTTTTTTTAAATTTTTTTATCATCTACTCTTTTTTTATAACATGTAAACTATTTTTAATATAATCATTTAGTTAACCGGTTTACTAATTAATTAACTACTAAACCAATTAATGCACTAGTTTACTATTTCATTAACGGGTTTACTATTTAATAAACTGGTTAATTAATTTTTTAAGCTTAAAATGGCCTTTTTTTAGAAAATTTTATATATCATTTTTTTATATAATTTTTATTGATAGATTATATGCTAATTTTTAATTTATCATTATTTTTCTAGATTGATTTAAAGGGAGGTGAAAATACGAAAAGCAAAAGGTTAATCATTATTTTATCAATTTTACTTCTTTTAGGTATTAGTGCTGTGAGTGCTAGTGAGGATGTTTCAAATGATTTTGTAAGCGTTGCAAATGAATCAACGGTTTCATTAGACAATACTCGGGAAATTATTTCAGAGGAACCTGACGGAACTTTCACAGATTTGTTCAATGATTTGGATGGCAAAACTGGTGTCGTTGATTTAACTAGAAACTATAAATATGTCTCTGAAGACGGTGATTTGAAAAAAGGTATTAGATTAACTAATACTATTGTTCTCAACGGTAATAACCACACAATTGACGGAAGTGATATAGCTAGGATTTTCATTGTTGAAAAGTCAGATATTGTTATCCATAATGTTACTTTTGTTAATTACAAAATTAATGCAAGTAATTCTAAGTATAAGACAAATGATAATAACTATCAGGATTGTGGTGCTGCAATTCTTGTAAGAGAAGCTTCCGGAAATAATGCAGGTACCAATCTAAAGGTAACAAACTGTAATTTCTTCAATGGATCAAATGATGTTGGTTATGGTGCAGCTATTTTTACAAGAGCTCAAAACACTGAAATTTCAAATTGTAGATTTGAAAATAACACAGATTTTAAACAGGCCGCAGCAATATGTTTATACAATGCAAATCCTATTGTCGATTCATGTATCTTTATAAATAACACTGCAGGTACTAATGGTGGTGCTATTTATACAGGAACCAGCGCTGTCAACACCCAGATTAGAAACAGTAATTTTACAAATAATAATGCTTCTAGTGGTGGTGCTGTATATATTCAAAGTAATTTTACAAATGTCACTGACTGTAATTTTGATGATAATTCCGCATTAATTTCAGGTGGTGCAATTTCCACTGCAAATTCTGCTGTATACAGTCAAATTAGAAATAGTAATTTTACAAATAATAAAATAAATTTCTCAGCTAATAATACACGCGGAGGTGCGGGAATATTTGTTGATAGTGATTTTACAAATATTTCAGATTGTATATTCAAAGAGAATAATGCTGCACATACTGGCGGTGCAATCTTTGCACATGCTAATAACAACATTAAAATCATTGATTCAACATTTTTCAACAACACTGCTAAAGTTGAAGCTGGAGCAGTATATCTGTTTTATTGTGAAAATGCTACAGTAGGAAACTGTAATTTCACTCAAAATAAAGTTACTTCAACTGTAGATTCCTATGGTGGTGCAATAAGAGTCCATGAAGGCAGTAATACATATATCCATGACAGCAACTTCACAGGAAACTATGTAAACCATAATGCAGGTGGAGCTATTGAATACCATTCAGACGGCATATCCAACGGTACAATTGAGAATTGTAACTTTGAAAGCAACCATGCTAATTCAGATGGTGGTGCAATATATGCTCACTGTAAAGGTGAATTAAATATTACAGGATGTAATTTTACCAACAACATTGTTATAGATAACCAAAATGTAAAATCAGGTGGTGCTATTTTAATCAATTTAAAAACTGAAGATAACGGTACTGTAGTAGTATGGAATAACGCATTGAAAACCAACATATTAAACTCAAATTTCATAAACAATACCGCACCTGTAATGGGTGGTGCTATCTGTTTACGTTCAAATGTTAGAGGTATAACTTTTGAAGACAATATTATTGAGAATTGTACATTCTCCGGTAACAATGCTACTTGGGGTTCTGCAATATTTTTATATAATAATGTTTCAGCAAATCTTACAAACGTTGTTTTCGGTAAAAACAGAGCAAATTCCACATCATTGGACATTGCTGTAGATAAGGAAAAATCTGTCTATCCAAGCAATGTGACTTTAACAGTAATCTTTAAAGGAAAAGACAATATTGTTAATGCTATTTGGAACGGAGGGCATCATGGAGATATTCCAAAAGTTCATTCTGTTTGGAATTTAATAGGCTTTAATTTCCAAGAACAAGATCCTTCTCATGTCTATTTAAAAAATATCACTTATGAGGTTTATCATGATGGTGTACTAAAAACTGTACAAGTTTATCAGGATGACTTGAAAAATCCCGTAGATGGTTATGAAAATGGTGTTGCTGGTGTAAACATCTGGCAAGATACACTTGAAAATGCTCAAAATATTACTATAGAAATATATAATATTGAAGAAGACACAATGGTTTTCAACATTTCAGCTCCATTAACTGAAATTAACGGATCCATGTCCAACATGCAAATGAATCTTAAACCTGGTAATTATACTGCAAAAGCATACCATAAAGCAGATGCATATTACACTGAAGCATCAGATTCAGTTGATTTTGAAATAATTGACAATGTTGAATTATCAGTTAACAAAACTGCTGATGTCAAAGTAGTTGGCAATAATTCAGTAGTTAACTACACAATCACTGTTAAAAATGATGGTGTCTGCAATGCAAGTGATGTTAAAATTATCGATTACTTGCCTGAAAACTTAACATATTCTGGTGAGTGGGGCATTATCAGAAGCAACGGTGCAGAAATAAAACAGGTATCTGATTTAGAATGGATTGTCTCTAAAATTACAAACGGTAGTGACGTAAGCATTTGGTACAAGGCTACTGTAAACACTAATATTGCAGGTAACATTACAAATGTTGTCAACGTTACATGCAGAGAGAACAAAACCAAAGTCAGCGATAATGAATCAATTGAAGTTGTTCCTGTCATTTTGACTGTCAATAAGACTGTTGATGTTAATGTGACTG
>CAZQWN010000060.1:0-12291 GCA_964596915.1 uncultured Methanobrevibacter sp. | reverse complement strand
TTGGCATTGCTTATGGTCTTAGCAATTTTAGGTGTAAACATTAAAAGAAGAAAATAAAATCAAACACTTTTGGGAGTTTTTATAACTCCCTATTTTTTTATTAAATCCAAAAAAAATTTAGGCATACCAAAATATTTATACTATTTTTTATAAAATATGAACTATGAATGAAAATAATCATCTGCCCATTTTTGGAATTGGACCTTATATAATAGGATTGATGGTAGTAATAACTGTTTTGGCATTTGTTTTAAGCATTCATAATGTCATTTTTGTTTTCAAATCAAATTTATTCATATTAACAGTTTTGGGCTTTATTTTGATAGTGACAGGAACAATATTCTGGCTGTCCGCCAAGTTCAGTTCAGGTATTGATGATAATATTAAAGCCAATCAGTTGGTAACTACTGGAATATACTCAAAGGTTCGCCATCCTATTTATGCTGCTTTTTTATATGCAATAACAGGTTCAATTCTAATATTCGATAATGTGTTTTTAATTGTTTTGCCGGTAGTTTACTGGTTGGTTTTAACTGTTGTAATTAAAAATACTGAAGAAAAATGGCTGATTGAATGGTATGGTGATTATTATAGATTGTATTCAAAAAAAGTTAACAGATTCATTCCGAAGGTGAAATGATGGGAATATTTGACAACATGAGAAAACCTAAAGGAAAATTAGGTCAGATTCAGTTAAAATCAATGAACAAGGAACATACTCCGGTAGCATTATGGTGTCTGAAACATTTGGATATCAAAAGTGATGATATAATTCTTGATATAGGTTGCGGCGGCGGAATAAACATCAACCGTATGGCAAAACAGGCAAAAAAGGTATATGGTGTTGACTACAGCATAGAAAGCGTTAAGGTTTCCCGTGAAGTAAACAGACAGGAGATTTTTGACGGCAAGGTTGAAGTCATGAAAGGTGATGCTCAGAGTCTGCCTTTTGAAGATGGTACATTTGATATTGTAACAGCATTCGAAACAGTATATTTCTGGCCCAATATTGAAAAATGCTTCGGTGAGGTCAAAAGGATCCTTAAGCCAGGAGGAATATTTTTGATAGGAGCTGAATCAAACGGTTCAGATAATATTCCAATGAAAATATCAAAAAAGTTAATAGACATGACAGTATACACTGATGGGGAATTGACCCAATTTTTACAGAATAATGATTATTCAAAAATTACAGTTTATCTGAGAAATGGGCGAAAAAATCAGGAAACAATAAAAGAGATTGGCGGTGAAACAAGAACTGTCGATGATGATTATGACCATGTTTCATTATCTGACAAATGGGTGGAATGGATGACTATTGTTGCAAGAAAGTGATAAATGGGGGACTATGAAGGCGTTGAGGACACATTATTCATTCCATTAACTGCAAGGGTTATCATTTCCAAAAAGTTTCCGGAGTATTTCTTTGATGAAAAGGCACTTGAGATGGAAAGTTTAATAGCAGGAAAGCAGATTGTGAAAAAAATCCTCCCAATACTACATGATTGCATCAGTTGCAAGGTATTACAATCTCGATGAAATGGCACAGAGTTTCATTGACAAATATGATATGTGCAATATAGTAAATTTAGGGGTTGTTCTTGAAACATCCTACTGCCGAATTGATAGAAAAAATGCATTGTTTTTTTAAGTTGACCAATACATGAAGTGATTGAACTTAGAGAAAAATATCTTGAAGTTCAAGAAAATGAAAAGTTTGTTAAAGGAGATTTATTCAAACTTGGTTGGTGTGATGAATTAGACACTACTCTTTCAATATTATTGTTAGTTTCTGGTGTTTTCCAATATTTCCATGAGGTTGACATTCACAAATTCATTTGGGATGTGAAAAACAGGTTTTCTAATGTGGAACTGATATGGTGCAACCAACAAGTTCGAAATCAGATATACAAATTTCTATGTAAAACGGACAGGAAATGCTTCAGCGATGATGCATTTCAATGTTGAAGATGCTGAGGAATTTGCAAAAAAGCTAAATCAAGACTGATTGAAGTAAGACCTTTTTACACAGATGCAAGAAAAATTTTGAATGGCAAGGTTGGTTTTTATACAAAAATTTCAATGAGGATAGCCGACAGGCAGAAAAATGCCATGATACTGCATTTAAAAATTTAGTTTTCATTTTTTGCAAGTGAAAATCAACAATGATTAACACTTGCTGATAATAATCTATTTTTCAAGAACCGCAATGTAGTCCATTCTTTTTCTAAGCAATGGAAACCATGTGACAATTCTGTAGTGAGGTTTGAAAACGTTCACGCCGTCAAACAGATTGACATCTTTAATCCATTTGAAATGATGATTAAATTGTAGTAATTCTTTACCCTTTTTAACGCCCCAAATGAATTTTGAGTTTGTCTCTTCAACCGATTCCTCTTTTGTATTTTTAACAGAAATCGGCGGCATTATCTCCATAAATACAGTGCATTTTTCAAAATTTGCATCAAGGATATTGATTATGTCTTCAACGTCCTTTTGATTAAGATACATTGTCAGTCCTTCCACAATGAACAGGATGTCGTTTCTTATTTTAATTTCATCGGCCCAGTTTGGATCCATTGCGGAATAGGCAAGAGTTGTTACTCTATCTGTGTCTTCAATATATTTCAGCCTATATTTTACTGAATTTTCCAAATCCACATTGTACCAGTATATCCTGCCGTTGTCAAGTCTGTTGAAACGGGTATCCATTCCGGATGCAATGTTTACAATTGCACAATCTGGATGGGTTTTGATGTAGTCGCCGACCATTTCATCAAGTACGATTGTTCTTGCTATTGTTCCAAGTTGCATAATCTTGTCTTTTTCAGCAGCGCTGAAATCATAATCAACTTTAGAAATTACTTCTATCGCTTTTGAATCATGAAATTTATGGTTCTTTTGCTGTGAATGTTTTGCCTTTGCAAATAGTGTCAAAAGCATTGTTTTTTCTACGCCTTCTAAATTCATAAGTATTCCTCCATAGTTATTTTAGAGTTATATAAAAATAGTGTATAATACCATATAAATTTTTAGGCATGCCTAAATTTTATCTAAAAAAATAGAATTCATCTTTGCAGAGTTCTTTATATGTGCAGTATCTGCATAAATATTGTTCTTTTTTTGGAAACTCCTTTCTGTTAATTCTGTCACGAACATCATACATTGTATCAACTGCTTCATCGATTTCAGAATAGCTTAAATATTTACGTTTATTTTCCTTTTCACAAACATCAAGTAATCTCAAACGTCCGTTTTTTGTGAAAAACACGCCCACTTTGGAAACCCTTTTGTGATATACGTTTTCAATCAGTAACTTATAGTAACACAATTCCAAACGATATTTTGAAAAGGAATTTGAATTGCTTGTTTTGTAGTCGATTACCACCAGATGGCCATTTTCATCCTCCAGGATGATATCACAGATTCCGGAAAACCTGTGCTTTCTATCTATTAGATATTCCTCATTTGAAAACAGCTTATAGTCATTGTCCACAAAAACCTCTTTAAAAAACAGTGCCAAATTGTCAATATGGGTTTCCAGACCATATCCAATGTCCAATTCTCTTGCCACTTGGATTAATTCATTGTTGATATCAACACCATCAAGATTGTCTTCAAATTTGTCGGTAAATTTCTCAGCAATGAGATGAACGTCACTTCCCAATGCCATATACTTGTTGGGTTTGGATTCAATTTCGTCAATGTATTGAAACTTGAATTCACGGGGACATTTGAGATATGAGTTTATTTTGGACTTTGACAATTTCATAATAGAATTATTTGTTGAATAGATTTAAATAATTAATCAAAAAGAATATATAATAATTAAACAAATGGAGAGTAGTTTAAATATGAAAATTGTAGCACTTCAAGCAAGCCCTAGAAAAGGCGGAAACTGTGACGTATTGATGGATGAAATGATTAAAGGAATCGAAGAAAACGGTGGAGAAGTAGTAAAATACTTCCTCGAAGGCTGTGAAATCGCTCCATGTAAAGCATGCATGTACTGCGCTGAACATCCTGAATGCATAAGGGCAGATGACGGAAACAAAATAATCGATGAACTTGTTGTGGCTGACGGTGTAATCTTTGCAACACCAATCTACTACGGTCAGATGACAGCACAGGGAAAATTGATCATTGACAGATTCTATGCAATCGGACAAAACCCAGATAAAAGCTTATCCGGTAAAGCAGCTTTGATATTTACCGAAAACCAACCTGAAGGAACCTATGCAGACTACATTGAACTTACCAAATTCTCACCATTTACATTTATGGGATATGATGTGATTGGTCATGTTGATGCAGGTTCAGCAGGTCCGGCCGGAATCGTAGCTGAAGAGCAAGAAGACAAATTAAAAGAAGCTTACGAGTTAGGTTTAAAATTCTAGAAAAGCTTAAAAAATAGAATAGATTGAGTTTTATTCTATTCCAATTATTTTTTGTATTTCACTCACGTCCCTGTTAATCATATTGGAAACTTCTGTGAGTGTGTTTGTTTTTAGAAGTTCCAATATAATGTTTCGTTCTCCTTCAGTTCTTCCTTCAGTTCTTCCTTCATTTCTTCCTTCATTTCGTTCTTCTCGTTTCATTTTTGCAAAAACGCCTTCTGTTCTAGTTGCCATGTCAATCATCTCTATTAAATTATCTTGTTTTTTAAATTCAGTATATTCAAGTATATTCAAATACATTCCAAGAATAATTTCATCTAATCTGTCGTTTGGAATGCATTCTGAATGATACTTAATATTTCTACACATTTCTTCTACAATTTCTGATTCACTTTCGTTTAAATCAAAAAGGGGAAATGTAATTACTAAGGAACATTCGATTGAATTTAATTTTTTATTGTTTTCAAATTTGTTCCTAATAATTTTTAAATCTTCTTGTTTGTTAATCCTCTTTGTTTTGATGATTCTAGGATGATATGTAATATCTAATTCAGTATATTCTGTAATTTTTCCTTCTTTGGAAATAACAATTATTATTGCAGTCACATCTGTTTTTTCCTTGCAAAATGTACGTTTGTAGTAATCATATACTTGTTTTAAATCATTTTTTCTTAATGGGTTCTTTTTGAACTCGAAGATGATAATTTTTCCCGATTTTGTAACTGCTCTAAAATCATGCAAGTCATCAAAAATTTTAAAACCACTGTTTCTATTGAATGAAATCAATTCTGTGGGCAGGATATCTTCAATTTCTTCATCAATTCCAAGAACTTTTAAAACGTTGTTGACAAACATAATAAAACAAAGTTTCATGAATAAATCCCGATTTTTGATATTTTCAATACTCATCATATCGCCATCTATAAGTTTTTCTTGATTTTTATTAAATTTTTTAATTTTTAAAAAATCATTAAATTCACTTTTATTTTTAAATATTCAACTATATAAATGGTTAAGTTTTATTTTAAAGCAATTTAATGGTTTTAAATCAGTATTGCTTTGTTTTAATTATTTTGTCTAAATCTATTAAATTGTTGATAAATACAACATTTTATATGCTTTTTAATGAATAATTAATTATCTGTGATAATAAGCAATGTGAAAAAATAGAATTATTGAAGAATGGGACAAGGCATTTCCAAAATCAGATAAAGTTTATCATGGAAAGGTTACTTTCAAAAACAGATATGGAATAACATTAGCTGCGGACTTATATATACCATTGGGTAGTGACGGCAAATTCCCTGCAGTTGCATGCTGCGGACCTTTCGGTGCTGTAAAAGAACAGGTCTCGGGGCTGTATGCGCAGACATTGGCTTAAATGGGATTTTTAACAATAGTTTTTGATTATTCATTTACAGGTGAAAGCGGAGGTCAGCAACTTTCATGGCATCACCTGACATCAACGCAGAATATTTTCAGGCTGTTGCTGACTTTTTGGCAACAAACGATGACGTTGACGCAGAAATAATCGGTATCTGTGGTTGGAGAGGAATGGCTTTGAATGCAGCTTCAATAGACACCCGTATCAGGGCAACAGTAACATCAACCATGTATAACATGACACGTATAACTGCAAAGGGCTATTATGATTCAGATGATAATACCGATGCAAGATATGAAATGAAAGTTGCCCTAAACAACCAAATGACAGAAGATTACAAAAAAGGTGAATATGCAAGATTCCGAGGAGTCGTTCAAGAAGTCGCTGACGATATGCCACAATTCGTAAAGGATTATCATGACTTCTACATTGAGGAGTTAGGTTATCATCCAAGATCACTGGGCTCAAATGACGGTTGGAACGTAACTTGTGCATGTCATTCATCTCACAGCCCAATTATTGCACACTCTGATGAAATCAGAACTCCTATACTTATGATTCACGGTGAAAAGGCACATTCAAGATACTTCTCAGAAGATTAATTTGCCAAATTGACAGGCGACAACAAGGAACTGATGATTATTCCGGATGCAGTTCACACTGATTTGTACTACAGACAGATGTGATTCCATGAAAAAATAGCAGAATTTTTCAATGATAATTTGTAATCCTTCAATTAGATATCTTTTTCCTTTTTTAACAATAATTTTAAATAAATTAATCTATATACTATTTTTAGGTAGTTATTATGGGTTTAGGTTCATTTTTTAAAAGAAATAAAGACAATAAAAAGGAAGAAATTGTTGAATCACATATTGACATTAACACTGATGACTGTGATGGCTGTGAAAAATGCATAATGGCCTGCAGCAACAATGTATTGATGTTAACCGATGAAATATGCTGTGTCCGTGACCCTCAGGTATGCAGAAACTGCAGGGTTTGCGTTGCGATTTGTCCCAACAACTGCATTACAGTTAACTGATGTTTTCACGGATAGTGTCGATAAAGCTTCTATCCTCCAATTTTATCATTTTTGTAACTTTATCTGATTTTTTAATTCTTATTTTATCTCCGCTAACGACTTCAATTGGCTTTCCGTCGTATAATACATATGATAATGTGTTTTCCCTCAGTTCTGTTATCTCAATGTCCACAATGGAATCATCAGAAATGACAATGCTCCTATTTATGATGGTGTGAGGTGCTATTGGTGTTAAGGTGATTATTTTAGCAGTCGGATCTACAATCGGTCCGCTGCATGACAGGTTATATGCGGTTGAACCTGTTGGTGTGCATACAAGAATGCCGTCTGCGGTATATGAATTGATTAGCTTTTCATTAACGAGCACATCAAATCTCACAACTCCTAATATGTTTTTTGATATCCCAATTTCGTTGAGTGCCGGAGGTATTTTCTGGACTTCTCCATTTTCTTTAATTAGCTCTCCTTCTAGCATCATTCTTTCTTCGACATGGTAATTTCCATCAAGCAGGCTTTTCAGTGATTGATTTAAATTTTGCGGGTTAATTTCAGTAAGATAACCTAGCGTTCCGGTGTTTATTCCGATTATAGGTTTTTCATTGGACTTTCTGGATGCCTTTAGAAAAGTTCCATCTCCTCCGATTGATATGATTATATCGGTCATGTTGATGTCATTGACAATTTCTATATCAAGGTTTTTTGAGATTAGAACTAATTTTTCTTGAATTTTTAAGGAACGCTCGTTGTTAATGTCCGGGTTGATAAAAACTTTCATAATTAAAACTTTGTTAAATTTCTATATTAAACATTTTTAAAAATAGATGATTGTGGTATATAAAAAATAAAAAAATAGAATTATAGGCTTAGCTCATCGGCACCTATAACTTGAATAGTCATATTTTGGATAAATTCTTCACTTTCCTCTCCAAAGTTAAGAAAGTGTGGTGAAGCCATATGTTTTTTCAATGCTTCTGGTGATTGCCATTTTTCAACAAAAGTCAATGTATCGTCTTCTATTGATTTTAACAATTGGTAATCAATATTTCCTTCTTCTTGTAGGGTTTCATAGATTAAATCCTGTGAAACTTCAACAATGCTGTCCTGACAACCGTCTTTAGGTTCGATTTTTGCTAAAACTAATATGAACTCCATAACTGCTCACCTAAAAAAAATTATAATTTTTATAATACTTAATATTTATGTAATATATTTTTGATAAAAAAGAATTAAATTAAATAAGTTAGAATCAAAAAGATTCTAACCTATCTCCACAAAAAGGTTGATTTCAACCATTTGTAATTATGTTATTTTAGATTTATATTTCTTTTTTATTTCAATATTGGTTTTAAATTTGAAATTGCATATCTTTCAAAAAATACTTAATGAAAAAAATAAATATATATTAACAGTAAAAATTTTTTGGAGAAAAATAATGATATATTCAACTGAAATTCAAAACATGTGTCCAGTTCGCAAAGGCGCAAACCATGGACCTGCTCCAATACCTGAAGAGGGAAAATGGGTGAAAGCTAAAGAGATATCAGACATTTCAGGTTTTACTCATGGAATAGGCTGGTGTGCACCGCAACAGGGATGCTGCAAATTAACATTGAATGTAAAAGACGGAATCATTGAAGAGGCATTGGTTGAAACTATCGGATGTTCCGGTATGACCCACTCAGCTGCAATGGCAGGTGAAATACTTGTCGGCAAAACAATTCTTGAAGCCTTGAACACAGATCTTGTCTGTGATGCAATAAACACAGCAATGCGTGAACTCTTCTTGCAAATCGTTTATGGAAGGACCCAATCTGCATTTTCTGAAGGAGGACTTCAAATCGGTGCAGGTCTTGAAGATTTAGGAAAAGGACACAGAAGCCAAGTTGGAACAATATTTTCAACCAAAGAAAAAGGTCCAAGATATTTGGAATTGACTGAAGGTTACATTACCGAAATCGGGCTTGATGAAGATGATGAAATCATAGGATACAAATACCTAAATGTAGGTGTTATGCTGGATGCAATCAAAGACGGTGTTGACCCAATGGATGCAATTGAAAAGGCAACAGGCCAATACGGCAGATTTGATGATGCAGCTAAAAAAATAGACCCTAGAAAGGAGTGATATTATGAGTTTATTTGAAAGTTATGAAAGAAGAATCGATCAAATCATTCCTGTTTTAGAAAAATATGGCATTAAAGACCTTGAAGAGGCAAAACAGATTTGTCTTGACAAAGGATTTGACCCTTATGAAATCGTAAAAGGCGTACAACCGATTTGCTTTGAAAACGCATGCTGGGCATACACTCTTGGTGCGGCAATAGCTGTAAAACAGGGATGCGAAAAGGCATCCGATGCTGCAAAAGCAATTGGTGAAGGTCTTCAGGCTTTCTGCATTCCTGGAAGTGTGGCTGACGACAGAAAAGTAGGATTAGGTCATGGTAACCTTGCATCAATGCTTTTAAGTGATGAAAGTGAATGCTTTGCATTCCTTGCAGGTCATGAAAGTTTTGCAGCAGCAGAAGGAGCAATAGGAATTGCAAACTCAGCAAATGAAGTGCGTGAAAAACCGTTAAGAGTAATATTGAACGGTCTTGGAAAAGACGCCGCACTGATTATTTCAAGAATCAACGGATTTACATATGTTCAAACTGAATTCGACTACTTTACTGGAGAAGTTAAAGTAGTACGTGAAAAGGCATACTCTGACGGAGAACGGGCAAAGGTAAGATGTTACGGTGCCGATGACGTACGTGAAGGAGTGGCTATCATGCACTTGGAAGGAGTTGACGTATCAATTACAGGTAACTCAACAAACCCTACACGTTTCCAGCATCCGGTAGCCGGAACCTACAAGAAAGAATGCATTGAACAGGGCAAAAAATACTTCTCAGTGGCCTCAGGTGGAGGAACCGGAAGAACCTTACACCCTGACAATATGGCAGCAGGACCAGCCTCATACGGTATGACCGATACCATGGGAAGAATGCACTCCGATGCACAGTTTGCAGGATCATCTTCCGTGCCGGCTCATGTGGAAATGATGGGATTAATAGGTATGGGAAACAACCCGATGGTAGGTGCATCAGTGGCTGTTGCAGTTGCTGTTGAAAAAGCAATGAAAAAATAAGGGAGTAAAACTCCTTTTTTACTATTTTTTTAGATGATACTATGTCTACAATGTGGGGATTAACCGTTAGAGGAATCTGTGAATTCAATGATAAGGTTTTACTTTTAAAAATCAGGTCCCGTTCCGCTCATGATGCGGGAAAATGGGAAATTCCTGGAGGTAAGGTAAAAAAATGCGAATTTTTTGACAATGCCTTGAAAAGGGAATATCTTGAAGAAACAGGTCTTGAAATTGATGTTGAATCATTATATAATGTTGTTCGAAATGATTATACTGCATGCAAGACCTCTGAAGAGGTTAAATCAATCCAATTGATAATGAAAGTAACTTGCCAAAGCGATGAAGTTACTATAAGTGAAGAACATGATGAATACGGTTGGTTTAGCTGGGATGAAGTAAATCAAATGATTGAAAAGGAATTGTTGACAGTACCTGCAATAAATGCCTTTAAAAAAAGTAAATAGTAAAAAACTATTTACTTAAATCCATTTAAAGATTTTTGAGGCCCATCGTCAAGAGATTTTGGATTTTCAGAAGTATTTTTACTGATTAATTTTCTTCCAATCCTATTTTCAAGTTTTTTTCTATAGTCACCAGCAAATTCACCACCCTCATGAGCAATGGATTTACTTTCTTTAAAGCCATGAGATTTTCAGTTTTGCTAATTTCTGTGGTAGTTCCTTTAGCCAACATGTTTAAGATTAGCTCCATATTGGTCATATTATCTCTTAAACTTTCTTTTTTAAGACCTTTGAAATCTTTGTACTGATGTGTGGCATACATTACCATGCTTCTGAAATTTCATCAGTCAATATTGCATATTCTGTAGGATTTTTAACTCCAGACCTGTGCACTCAGAGTCAAATCCTTTCGAGTTTCAATTGTTCTCATTCTCTGAGTAATCCATTCTTCACTATAACCTTTTTTCCTATAGGTTTCAATTGCTCTATTAATGGCAATTTCAGGGTCGGCTATTTCATTAATGCGTTCATTTCCGCATTCAGCTAACCATAATTTCAAGGGTTCTACTTTTGGTGAAGGTATGGATTGAACGAGTCTTAATAGTTGAGTGGTATTTGCTACATCGGTTTTGCGCATTTTACCGTCTTTAGCAGGCATTTTCAAAGTGTGACAATTTGTCACGGTTTCATTACCTTCTTCATTTAACCTTTGTTTTAACTTTCTCCAATAGGCATTTGGATTTTTGCTTTCTGTTAATATTCTTATTACATCAATAATAGAATAGTAGTAATCTTCTATTTCTGAATCCCATTTAGCTCGTATTCCTTGCTTGTGGAATAATTTGATAGTTATTTATTCTATCATGATATTTTCTCCTATGTATTTTTGAGTGTAAATTCAATTACGCACTAATTATACATAGGATACTATTATAAATCTAATATTTCCGAGAGCATTTGATGAGTAAAAAAAGTTCAGTCAAGATTTAAAATCTTGG
Organism: uncultured Methanobrevibacter sp.; assembly: GCA_964596915.1. Classification (GTDB taxonomy): domain Archaea; phylum Methanobacteriota; class Methanobacteria; order Methanobacteriales; family Methanobacteriaceae; genus Methanocatella. The sequence goes on along the minus strand of CAZQWN010000060.1, from coordinate 875 downwards.
CCGCATTATCATATAAAATCATGGATCTTTCTTCATCTGTTAAATCAATCTTGTTGAAGTATTCCATTTCACTTTCTGATTCCCACATAGGATAATCGGTTCCCCACAACACCCTATCTGCTCCATATGCATGAATCAATCTGAGGGCAGTTTCAGATGATAGGTCATACAAGCTTGAGCTTAAATCCACATATAGGTTAGGTGTACCGGCTAACTTTTCAGTAGCCTCTTCCCATACGCTCCAACCTGCAAAATGAGCTCCGATAAAAGTGATTTCAGGAAACTTATCTAAAAATGGTTTAATCTGTTCAGGATTGGAATAGTTGTATCTGTAGTCTCCGCAGTGAACGAGCATAGGTACATTGCCGTTTCTTACCACTTCACCAATCTTGAATGCACGCTCATCATTCATTGCAAACTGCTGGAAATCAGGATGTAATTTAACTCCTTTAAGACCCAATTCAATGAGATAGTCAAAATCACCCTGAATGTCGTCACTGTTAGGGTGAAGTGTTCCAAATCCTGTGAAAATGTTGGGATGAGCATTAACTGCTTCGGCAATGAATTCGTTGATTGACTTTACCTGTTTTGGTGTTGTTGCAACGGAATGTACCAGATAATGTGTTACACCAACCTTATTTCCGTCTCTTATGAGGTCATCCAGTTTGCCGTTGAGTGACATGTCCAAGTCATAGAAGTCTCTAATTCCCATTACTGCTTTATCTGCTATTTTTTCCGGATAAATATGACAATGTGCATTTACGATTTTTTGCATAAAATTAAACCACCATTCAATAATCTATGTAAATATTAGATTGTTATATATAAAATATTTAATTGAAAATAAACAATTAATTAATCATGGTGTAGAAAGA
>CAZQWN010000059.1:0-12410 GCA_964596915.1 uncultured Methanobrevibacter sp. | reverse complement strand
ATGAGTGAATTACCAATCGCACCAGTCGGTCGTATCTTAAAAAATGCTGGCGCACAAAGAATTAGTGACGATGCAAAAATTGCATTAGCTGAAGCATTAGAAGAAAAAGGTGACGAAATCGCACAAAAAGCTGTTAATTTCGCACGCCACGCTGGTAGAAAAACTGTAAAAGCTGAAGATATCAAATTAGCAATCAAATAGATTTTCTAATTAGTTATTTTCAAAAAAGCTTTGTATAATAAAATCTATTGGCCATTTCTTTGGTCAATTTTTTTTATTTTTAAAATTTTATCACTTGTTCTATTCATATTGAGAAAAGTTTATATAGTACTTTTTTTAAATAATATAATGTTGTATAGGACCGGTGGTCTAGGGGTATGATTCCTCTTTGACGTGGAGGAGATCACGAGTTCGAATCTCGTTCGGTCCATATGCCATGTTAGTTCAGATGGGAGAACGCTAGACTGAAGATCTAGATGTCGCTGGTTCAAGTCCGGCACATGGCATTCTTCTTACTATTTTTCTAGATTTTTTAGCAGTAGATTTTAATCCCGCTGTTGTGATGTTTTTTTTAATATTCCTTCTGGGTTTTCATCTGCTTCTATATATTTGGGCGAGGAGAATCATAATTAAAGCCTAAACTCTTTACAATTTCTCTCACATGACCTAAAGAGAATTCAATATCAAATTCAACTTTTAATATTTTTTTTAGCACCTGTCATTGTAAGATTTTCAGATTCTCTTAAATGTTGTTGAAATGCAATTCTCCTTTCAGGAGTTATAAAAGACATGACAATTCTATGCTAATTGACTATAAGTTATATTCTTTTGTTGATGGTTATTTTTTTATAAAAAAATGATTAAATGGAATACCATCTAATCTTTTTTGGTTAATGTAATTGGTTTTGGGGTTACTTGAGTATTTTCTCTTAAATCTTTATATCTTTTTACAATTTCGTAACCTAAATCGCTTCCGATTTTATCTGCTCCTCCTGTTAAAACTTGATTTGCAGTTTTGTAGTCGTTTATTCCGCCGAAGGTTTCAATTTTAATTTTTGGAGCATGTTTTTGGAAGATATTGATGTCATTCACATTTTCAAAGATGTGGTTTGGAGTCATGAATCCTGTTGCTGTTTTAACATAATCTGCTCCTGATTTTTCTGCAGATTTAGCTGCATTTGCCTTTTCATAATCTTCCAGTGCTTTTGTTTCAATAATTACTTTTAAAATTTTGTCTCCAATTGCATCTTTGATTTGTCTGATTTCATTTTCAATTAATTGGAATTTTTCATTTTTTAAGTGGTTTAAGTTGAGAACTACTTCGATTTCATCTGCTCCTTTTTCGATTAGAGTTATAGCTTCAGCTTTTTTAGAGGCACTGTCTTCAAATCCTAATGGAAAACCAACTACGCTTCCAATTTTAATATCAGTTCCGTCCAATATTTCTTTAGCTAATGGGACGTATGTTGGTGATACAACTACTGAATTAAAGTTCAATTCCTTTGCTTTTTCAAGGAATTCTTTCATTTCGCCTTCAGTAATCATGTTATTCAAGTTTGTATAATTTATATAACTTGCTAGCTCTTTTGAGTTTTTAATATTATAACCTACCATATTACCACTCTCTTAATTGGTTAGTATTTGTACGAACATATATAAATATTTTTATATTAGTTTTTTCTTCATGTATGGGCCAACCTTTTCATATCCGAATTTGCGATAGTAATTTCTGGATCCGATTCCACTGATAATGGCCACTTCTTCATAGCCGTTGTCGATAGATATGCTTTCAGCTTCTTTTAGAAGTCTTTCACCAAATCCCGTATGCTGGCCTATTTTCGGATTTTTACCTCCGATTTTAATCATATTTCCATAAACATGCAATTCTCTTACAAGAGAAGTTTCATCAGTAATTTCTTCTCTAAAATGATTTTTGGACGGGAAACGCAATCTTAAAAATCCGGCAATGCTTTCCTCATTAAGGTCTTCAATTGATAAAAAGTGTTCAATACCTTCACATGCACTATAAGTTTCCCTAAATAAGTCATATTCTTCTAAACTATACTCTCTTGATGTTTTTTTATGGCCTATCTCCCGGCACCTTATGCATTGGCAGTCAACATGTTTTTCAGCAAGTCTATTGTAAACAAGTTCTCCAAGGTTGGATTTTTTAACTCCTGCTTCAATCAGTGTTGCTGGAATGTCTCTTTGTATCCTCATGGTCCTGACCCATTTCGGAAGAATTTCTTTGACTTTAGCGATTAGTTCTACTGCTTGCTCATCGGTATATGGGGCATATTTGCCATCTGCCCACAAGTCGTACAGTTCACTTCCTTTGGTTACAAGACATGGGTAAATCTTTAGCATGTCCGGTTTGAAATTGTCGTCGCTGAACAGCTGTTTGAACATTTTCAGGTCCTGTTTTTCATCTACAAACAAACCGGGCATCATGTGCATGGCCACTTTGATTGCAGAATCTCTTAAAAGCTGATTGGATTCAGCAACATCGGCTATTGTATGGCCTCTTTTAATTTTTTTGTATAATTCATCGGATAATGTCTGGACGCCGAGTTCGACTCTTGTCACTCCGAAATCCAACATTCGGTTAATGTGATCTTTTTTACAGTAGTCAGGACGTGTTTCGAATGTCATTCCCACACAGCGAACCTTTGAATTTTCATTTGCACCTTGAACATCGCTAATCAATACGTAATCGTTTGGAGGGTATGTTTTCAAAACGCCATCTTCAAAACTTCTTATCTCATCATAATCCAGATTATATTCAAAATTATTTGGTTTGTTTTCCAGAAGCAGTCCAAAATCTGTCATGGCTTTCAGGCATTGTGAAACAAACCATTCCTGATAGCATAAATCTCTTGATGGGAAGGTTCCTCCCATAATAATCAATTCTACTTTATCAATGGGGTGGCCTATTTGTTTAAGTTGTTTTAATCTGTTAAAGCATTGAATATATGGGTGAAATTCATACATTCTTCCCCTAAGTGCAGCAGGTTCCTCTCCGGTATAACTTGGAGGTGCAATATCACTTTCAGGACAGTAAAAACATCTTCCGTGCGGGCATTTGTGTGGATGGCACATCACCGCAACTATTGCCACGCCGGACATTGTTCTTGTTGGTTTTTTCTTCAGGATTCCTGAAACCAGTTCCTTTTCTTCAGGCTTTGCATATTTTAGGATATCTGCATTGCTCATGAATTTTGATAATTTTAAGTCACGGCAAAGTTGTCTTTTTTCAACTTCAAGGTCACGTCGAGTAGATATTTTTCCAATTAATATGTTTTCAATAATTATTCGACATGCTTTTTCCATTTTTTTTCTCCATGTAAATTCAAATAGTTAATTTTATATGGTGGTTTAATTTAAATAGTTAATGATTTATAATATATTATTATAAAAAATCAAAAGGTGAAAATCATGAAAATTAAAGAATTTTTAGGTTGTACCGTTTTAGATAAAAATGCATATGAAGTAGGTAAAGTAGACAACATCGATTTTGATCCAGAAAGTGGTAAAATTGATAAAATCACATTAACTTTACAGAAAAACATCTTTTCCAGAGATGAACTTGAAATTGAATTTGATGACATAGCTACTATCGGAGCTTATGTTATTTTAAGCAAAGAAATTCCAAAAGAAACTGAAGAAACCGTTGAAGCTACTATCGAAGTTGAAGACGACGAAGAAGAATAGATGGGTAATATTATGACTCTTGATGCAAGAGATAAAGAGATTACTCTTGACTCATATGTCAGATATGTCAATACCGGAACAATAGGTAAAGTTTTGGACATGAAAACCACTGATGGTATCGATTGGGTAAAACTCGAGAAAACCAACTTGTGGTATCGTGCAAAATTAGTAGAATTGCTAGATGATAAGGATTTAAAAGAAAAATCAGATAATTCTGGCAAGGAACTCGATATTGAAGAACTTAAAGAAAAAGCTAACAGATTTGAAGACATGCAAATGGATTCAAGTGTTGCTGAAGGTGGAGGTTAAAACCACCTTTAATTACTTTTTTTTTAACCATCAACAAATAATTTAATTTTTTCAGCAAGTTTTGGACCTATTCCTTCAATTTGTTGAAGCTCTTTTTCACTAACTCCGCTCAAATCGTTGCCGAAGATTTTAACAACATTTCTAGCTTTTCTTCTGCCAAGTCTTTTCACGCCAACGACTAAAGGAATGATGTCCGTTTTAACACCGTAATATAGTCTTGCAGATAGGAAATCGAATTCCTGCAGGTTTGAGTAGTTTCCTAAAACTTCAGAGGTGTTTTTTGCAAATCTTACCAGACGTGAAGCTTCATAAGCGGACCTTCTTGTCGATGCGGAATAAACGTTATATCTGTTTTCAATTTCATATTCGCTTCTTTCGTCAATCCATTCAATCAATGAAACTGTTGTAGCTTCGGGATTTCCAATATCCACTGCGAACAGTCCAACTTCAGATAATTTATCGCGAACAGGGTCTTTGGATTTTCTGCCTTTAAATGATATTAATGGTAAATCCGGAGTTTCAGATAATGCATAAATAAACTCTTCAACATTCATTTCGTCCATTGAGGTGATATACTCTTTTATTTTGACTGCTGTTTCAACAGAATAATTTGATTTGGCAATTAAGTTTCCAAAATCAGTAGTCTTAAGGCCTTCCGGTGTTGCTCTAATGATTCCGTTTTGAAGCAGGAAACTCAATGCATTTTCCAATTCATATCTTAAGCTATCTTCTGCAAACAGTGACATTGATGGATTATTGCTCATCTGATATCCGTATAATGTTTTTCCGAAAAAGTCGGTCAGCTCGTCAATGTCTTTTGACAGTGTTGATGCTATCTGTGCAATAATTTGTCTGTATATCGCATCCTTATTGTCAACTAATTTGGAATTTGTCAGTTCAATTTCGCCGTCAATGTAGAAGTCCTGTAAGTTTTGAGCTTCATCCATTGTTTTTGCAATAAGGTATGAGTATCCCACATCGTCATATTGGGGTCTTCCCGCTCTTCCAGACATCTGTTCATAATCAAAAACAGGAATTGGTTGAGGTCCGTTGCTGGTCCATCGGGTATGGTCTCTAATTACAACAGTTTTTGAAGGTAAATTCACTCCGTACATTAAACTAGGGGTTGCAGTAATCATTAAAATATTTCCTTTTCTAAATTCATCTTCGATGATTTCTTTCTGTTCATTGAATAATCCCGCATGGTGAAATGCGACGCCTTTTTCTGCCGCTTCAGCCAGTTTAACGCAGGTTGTAGTTGGAAGTGATCCTTTCTTTTTAGGAACTTCAAGCAACTTTTCGCTGACTTCCTTAAATCGTTTTCTCTGTTCTACATTGATTTTTTTATTAATCTTTCCAGATACATATGTTGCTAAACTTTCAGTGAATCTTCTGGTTGATACAAATGCCAAAGCCTGTGATTTATCTTTAATGGCTTTTTCAATTACTTTCACGATGACATCATTTTTATTTTTAGTATTGAACATTTCTGCATCCAATACTTCTTTATTCAATGGGACTGGTCTGTAATCGTGTTCTACACATTTACCTTCAAGCCAACCTTCAATTTCCTCTATATTTCTAAGTGTTGCAGACAGTGCAATTATTCTCATGGACGGATTGATGATTTTAGCTCTTGTTATTGCTGATTCAAGAGTGGGACCTCTGGTATATTCTCCAATCATATGGAATTCGTCAATGATTAATGTGTCCACGTCACGTAAATTATCCCATGAAAATCTTGTGAGGGCGTCAAATGATTCAAAAACCATAACTGACAGGTCTGCACTTCCAGGATGTTTTCCAACGCTTATTCCATGTTCTTCAAATGCTTTAAACTCTTTTACTTTTTCATTTTGTATTGACAAAAGAGGCGCTGCATAAACAGCTTTTCCGCCATTCAATATTGTTTTAAGGGCAGGCAGCACTCCTAAAACTGTTTTTCCACTTGCTGTTGGAATACAAATGATGTAATTGGAGTCATCATCTAAATATCCGGATTCAATCACAGCCTTTTGAGCAGGATTGAAATCTTTAATATAAGGATATGCTTCGTTTATTATTTCTTTAATTTCTTGAGGTAAATGTTCCATTTTAATCATTTAATTGTTATTTTTTTAATATATAATAAATATTTGCAGAGAGCATTTGAATTCTATTCGTGGTAACAGTTATATATAATAATTTATAAAATATTTACAAATTAAATTAAGGAGATTTTTATAATGGCAATTAAAGTAGAAGTATTTTCAACCAACTCTTGCCCACATTGTCCTGCAGCAATTGATGCTGCTCAAGTGGCTAAAGATAAATTCGGTGACTCTATTGATGTAGAAGTCCTTAAAATAGATGAAAGCAATGAAAATAGGGATAGGGCTATGGGATATCAAATCATGGCAGTTCCTACAATTGTTATAGATGGTGAAGTTACTTTTGTTGGCGCACCAATGCCGGATGAACTTATTGATAAATTAGAATCTTTATTATAGATTCTCCTTTTTCATTTCTTTTTTTTGTAAAATGTCAGACGATAATTATGCTGGTGTTACTACTGGAACTGTAGCGACAGCTTGTTCTCTTGCGGCTCTGGATGCTATTTTAGATTCCGCAGACATTGCCTGTGTTAAGGTGGAAACTCCTAAAAAAACATTGGATATTATCATTGACGAGTGTAAATTATTGTCGCCTCTTAAAGCTCAGGCAACCGCCCATAAGAATCCGTATAATGATCCGGATGTCACTGTTAATCTGGATATTATTTCAACTGTTGAATTATCGGATAAAACTAATGAAAAATCTAATGTAATCATAACGGGGGGCGTAGGTGTTGGTAAAATTACAAAACCGGGTCTTCAAATTCCGGTTGGGGATTATGCGATAAATCCGGTTCCACGACGCATGATTATCAAAAACTTGGAAGATAAAATTCCTGAGGGTAAGGTAGCTAAAGTTACAATTTCAATTCCTGAAGGAGTTGATATTGCCCGAAAAACGATGAATCCTAAATTGGGGATAGTCGGGGGGATATCTGTTCTTGGAACAACAGGAATTGCAAGGTCCATGTCAAGTGACGCATATAAAAATTCAATTGTCACCCAAATTGATGTCGCCCTTGCTTCAAACATTGATGATTTGGTTTTTGTTCCGGGAAATATTGGTGAAAAGCTGGCTTTAAAAAAATTGAACATAACTAATGAACAAATTGTTCAGACGGGTAATTTTGTTGGATTCATGTTTGAAGAGGCTGAAAAAAGAGGGATAACTAAATTCACTTACTTTGGACATATGGGCAAATTGATTAAGGTTGCTGGAGGAATATTTGATACAAAACATGCGGTTGCCGATGGAAGACGTGAAATAATGGTTGCCCATGCTGCCCTTTGTGGAGCTGGCCGGGATTCATTGCAAAGGTTATATGATTCCAAAACAACAGATGATATGATGGATATTTTAGATGAGATTAATTTGTCTGTAGAGGTTTCTAACAGTATCGCTACTGCAATCCATGAAAGATGCATGCAGCGTTTCGATTTGGATTTGAATGTAATTTTAGTGGATATGGAAGGCAATTACCTAAACGACAATATGAAATTATAAAATATTAAAACTTGCTTTTATTCAATAATTTAAGTGTTCTGCAGCACATGTTGCAACGGCATTGCCGGCATGTATTTGTTATTTGAAATGAGTTTTCAAATCATGCACTTTCAGATATTCATCAAACATTATGCATCTCCTTAAAATTACTTTCAACTAAACTCCGAAGGAAAACCCCGCATTTTTACAAACGCAATAACGGCATAAGGAGTTTTCATCCTTGATGCTCATGATTCTGCTTTTGCATTTATATTCTCCATTTTCCAAAAATACCTGGTCTTTTGTCGGACTCTTTCCAACTGGATGTAATGGCCTTTTAGCAATCAATGCCAAATAAAGTGAGATGTATTTTGTAAACTCCCTTGTCTCCTCATCCCCTCCTGCATAAGTGTCAAAGTAAAAGTCTATGTCATTTTTCAGATTTTCAACTGCTCCGTCTTTTATGTCATAGTCTTCAGTGATTTTTAAAGCAAAGATTTCATCCCATGTTTCGGAATTGTATTTGGCGAGCTTTTTGGTTAATGGATCTTTATATCTGTCGTCTGTAACTTTATTTTTAAGGTATTCGATGGGGTAATCTTTTAAATTTTCTTTAATTTCTTCAAGTAATCCTGTCGCTTTCATAAGTTTGTATTTATAATATGAAAATATATGTGGGTTTTGTATTTTGGAGGGGGATATTTTTTAGTTTTAAACTTAAGTTAATTAATTATTTAAATCACAAACTCATAATATAATATTAAGAAATAGTGGGGAATTTAATTTTATGAAAATTGCGATGGTTGGTCAGTTTCCACCTCATGTTGGGGGTGTTGGAGTTCATATACACACTTTATCAAAGGAGCTCGTAAAGCAGGGTCATGAAGTTTATGTAATCACATATCCGCATAAAAATATTCAGGATATTGATGGGATTCATGTAATTGGAACAAAAGGAATTAATATTCCTGGTGTTAGGGGTTTAATGTTTAAAAAGAATGCTAAAAATGCATTAGAATCACTTTTGCAAAAAGAGGATATTGATATTATCCACGGTCATTATTTATTCCCTGCAGGAGCAGCCGCTGTCGAAGTTGGAAATGAGCATGGGATAAAAACTTATGTCACAGCTCATGGGTCTGACATGTTTGAAGTATACAAAAAACAGCCTTTAATGCGTTCCACTATTAAAAATGTATTGAAAAAAGCAGATTGTGTTTTAGCTGTTAGTAATGCGTTAAAGCATGAAATTATTGCTACAGGGGTCACTGGAATATCCCAAAAAACCAAACTTTCTTGGAATTCTGTTGATGTTGCCAAATTTTCAGCAGAAGAAAACAACTCCTTTAAAAATGAAAATAATCTGTTGGATAAACCAGTTGTCATGTTTGTCGGTAATTTGATTAAAAGGAAAAATGTCGAATCCCTGATTGAAGCTAAAAAAATTGCAAACAGTGACTATTATCTTGTCATTGTGGGTGACGGGCCATTATTTAAAAAACTCAACAAAAAAGTTGAGGATGAAAATATTCGTGATGTAATATTCACGGGATCCAGAAATGATGTTGAAAATATTATTCCAAGCTGTGATGTTTTAATTTTACCGTCATTTTCAGAAAGTTTTGGGCTTGTTTTAGTTGAAGCTTTAGCTTGCGGCAAACCTGTAATAGGCAGTAACGTTGGGGGAATAACTGAAATCATTAATGATGACGTGGGTTTGTTGGTCAACCCGAATAAGATATCTTCCATTGCCCGTGCAATTGATAATGTCATAAATGATGAGGAATTTAGATTGACTTTATCTTTGAATGCAAGGAAACGAGCAATGAATTTTTCAAAAGTGGATATTCCTTATGAGGAGGTTTAATATGAAGCAAATGGTAAGATCTCCAGGTTCGGCAACTATAATTAATGCTATTGCAACGGGTTTCGGTTCAGCATTCGGAATAGGTTTGGATATTAAGTGTGAAGCCAAAACGGCAAATGATTCAATCAGCTGTTCAAATGATGTGGGGGCAGACAATACATTAATGGAATTATGTGTTGAAAAAGTTTTTGATTACTATAATATTGATAAAAATGAATTTGGCATAGATTTAAAAACAGAATCCAAGCTGCCAATGGCATCCGGTCTTTCAAGCAGCAGCGCTTCTTCAAATGCTATTGTTAAGGTTACTTCTTCCATAATCTGTGAGGAATTTGGTTTTAAACCTCTTAATGATTTAGAAATCATTAACATGGCAATTGATGCATCGTTAGATGCTGGCGTCTCTATTACCGGTTCATTTGATGATGCAACGGCTTCTTATTTTGGAGGTGTTGTTGTGACCGATAATAAAAATAGGGAATTTATTTTAAAGGAAAAAATGGATGAACGCCCTATTTTAGTTTATATGCCTAATTTTTATTCAAAATCAGGAGATTCAAATCCTGAAAGGATGAAACTGTTGTCTCCATTGGTTGAAACTGCATTTAACTTCGCAAAGAAAAAGGATTATTTCAAGGCTCTTAATTTAAATGGTTTAATTTATTCTGCAACATTGGGATTTGATTCCACAATAGCTATTGATGCGCTTGAAGCAGGTGCAATTGCATCCGGTTTATCTGGAACAGGTTCTTCATTCGTAGCTGTTGTCAGTGATGAATCAATAGATTATGTTAAAGAATCTTGGAGTAAATATGAAGGAAATGTTATTGAAACTAAAACTGATAATAAAGGTTGTGTAATTCTATGAAAAAAATATTGTTTGCATTGTTGATTTTTTTTATCAGCATATCTGCTATTTCAGCTTCAGAAAATGTCACCGGCGGTGTATTTGATGATGCTAGTAATTTATATGACAATTCGATAATTGAAGTTGATAATTCTTCTTCAGAAAATGATAATGGAATTTATGAGGATATTTTATCCGTGGGAACTGAAGATTTTTATTCTGAGGGTTTGGATGAAAATAATTCATCCCAGTCAGACATGTCTATTCAGGGTGAAGATCTTGTTTGGTATTATAAGGCTAATCCATGTTACAAATTTAAAATTTTAGATTCAAATGGGTCTGGAATTTATGCTGAAAATGTTTCTGTTATTTTAAACGGGAAAACTAATATTGTAAACACCGATGAAAACGGTACAGGTATTTTGCCGATTAATTTAAAAGCGGGAAATTATGTTGTTGAGGTAAATTATGGAAATTATTCCAAAACCAATACTATTTCTTTATTCTCTTCTAAGATAACTGGTAATAAAGATATTTCTACAAAATATGGTACTAAAGTAAAATATCGTGTAAGGGTATTTGACAATGCCAAAAATCCAATGATGGGAGTTAATGTAAAATTCACCATTGGTAAAAAGGTATACAACAGGAAAACTAATTCAGATGGTTATGCCACTTTATGGCTTAACTATAATTCTGGAAAATACACTATTAAATATTATGTTGGCGGTTTATCCGGTAAAAATAAGTATACTGTAAAGACTAAAATCACACTTGAGATTCTTAAATGGGGTCTTAAGGGAGATGTGTCTAAAGCTCCTTTAATTAAGAAAAACATGCCTAATAATTATTGGGTTAAAAAAGCGGTTGCTGCAACAAAAAAAGGCCTTCCATTAATTACTATTAAAGGAGGAAAAGGCAAAGTTGTTTTTATGACTGCGGGGGTTCACGGCAATGAATTAAACTCTCAGGTTGCGGCAATGAAAATGATAAAATACTTAACTACTCACAACATTAAAGGAACCGTATATATAATTCCGTTTGTAAACGTAAAGGCAATCAGTAAAAAAGTTAGACTCACAAATTATGATTTTAACAGGGTGGCTCACAAATCAGGAACTGTATCCAACAAAATTATTAATCTGATATTGAAAAAGAAATGTGATGCTTATGGTGATTTCCACACAACTGTAAGTCCTGGTGTGCCGGGCATTAATGTAGTTTTAGGATATACCTCTCCAAATAAGTGTGTTTCTCTTACAAAGTATATTGCCAAAAATGCTAAAGTAAATAAGATATTTTATTATCCTGGCCAGAAATATACTTGGTCTTTAGCAGATTATTGCAACCTTAAAGGCACTCCTGCAGTAATTTGCGAAGTTATCAGTCCTGTTAATCAGGTATCTGCAAAGGCTACAAGTTTATCATACAATGAAATGACCAGCTTTTTGAATTATAATAAAATTATTTAGCTGGTGATTTAAATAATTTAAGTTGATAATAATCATATACTTTATATAGTAGGATAATAATAAATTATATTATTATCATTATTATCAATTTGGTGATTTTTTGAAGGATAGCTATAAGATAAAAACTTTTAATAACAGGCAGGAAGCTGAAGATCTTCTCAAAAAATCTAGAAATCGTATTGATGAAATTGATAATGAATTATTTGATTTAATTTCTCAAAGAACATCTCTTGCAAAGGATATTGCTATTTCTAAAGATTATTTGGGAATGTCTATTTATGATGAATCTAGGGAAGATGCAATCCATGAAAAAGTTGATGGAATTTGTGAAGAATTAGGTCTTGATATTGATATTATTAATCAAATCGTAGACATGCTAACTATATTAAATAAGAATGAGCAGAAAAAAATTTTAAAGGAGGAATGTTAATGGGCAATATTAGAACTTCATTTGTTAAACGTTTAGCAAAAGAACTTATTGAAACTCACAAAGGTGTTTTCACTACTGATTTTGAAGAAAACAAAAAATTAGTACAAGAATACTCTACCGTAAGTACTAAACATTTAAGAAATAAAATTGCAGGATATGTTACAAGGCTTGTAAGGTTAGAACAAACCCAAGAATAAG
>CAZQWN010000058.1:0-12658 GCA_964596915.1 uncultured Methanobrevibacter sp. | reverse complement strand
ATAAAAGCAATATTATTAACTTATAACAATTTAACAATGAAAAAACAATATTTACATAAAAATACGATGAACCACCCATTACTACCCACAATGAAAATATTTAAAACATGAATTAAAACCATTAAAAATAGTAACACTACACTAAATAAACTAAAATAATATAAAAATCATCAAATAATCACATAAGTAATTATTAGAATAAAAAAAGAAAAAAATAAACAAGGAAATCTATACGATTCCTTGTGCGGGAAACGAGTGAAACCACCCCACATTCCTAAATTTCATCATCCAATAAGAAATCAATAATGTTTTTATGTTTAATTCCATTCTGAGACATGTCAAATTCATCCATGCTTAAAACATAAGCATCATACTTATCTGGAACATCCATTAATGGAGAAAATTCTCTTTCGATTGTTTCAGGTGACGACAGGATGTATGCTACTTGAACGTATAATTTCCGGTCATGCTTTTCACAGACAAAATCTATTTTTTTATTGCGTATCTTGCCAATTTTTACAGAGTAACCTCTTCTTACCAATTCGTTGAAAACGACATTTTCTAAAATCCTGCCCAACCAATTATTGTTATTGTCAACCAATGCATGGTGGAAACCCTGATCTGTCAAGTAATATTTCTCTTCGGTTTTCAGTATTTTTTTGCCTAAAATATCTTGGCGCCTTACCCTCTTGCAGAATAAGGAGTCTTTAAGATAATCCGTGAAATTTGAGATAGTGTTGCGTGTTGTTCTTTTGTTTTCACTTTTTAGATAGTTTGTAATGCTTGTTTTGGAGAATGTTTGTCCAGTAGAATTCATCAGGTAATGTGAAAAACGCTTAAACAAGCCAATTTCATTTATGGTGTATCTTGAGAGAATATCATGAACAATTATAGAATCATATATGTCTTGAAGAGCATTGACTTTAGTATCGTCATCTTTTATTGGAAGCAAACCTGGCATCCCTCCGAATAGAAGATACTGATTAAAATGTTTTTTTATTGATTCACCATCCAAATTTACATTGTCAATTTCTTTGCGGTATTGCAATACCTCTTTAAATGAAAAGGGATATAGATTGATTTTAATGTATCTTCCTGCAAGTAATGTTGCAAGTTCATTTGACAATAGTTTTGAATTGGATCCTGTAATGTAAATGTCACAATCAAATGATGCCCTATACGAATTGATGGATTTTTCCCATGATTCAACCTGTTGGATTTCATCAAAAAGAAGATATATTTTGCCGTCAAGATTTTTGGTTAAATTCAATATAGTCTCATCCAACTGTTCTGATGTGAAAATATTTTTATATTCAACCAATTCAAATGAAATATAAATTATGTTTTGCTTGTTGACTCCTTGATTTTGAAGTTCATCCATGATGCTTTTCAGTAAAGATGTTTTTCCACACCTGCGCAGTCCTACAATTACTTTTATGAAATCTGTACCCATAATTTTGCGAATCTGGTCTAAATACATTTCCCTTTTAATCATTTGTTCCACCTTGAATGATATTACATATATTAATATTATATTACTGTAGCATTTAATGCTTTCTATAGGAATCATTATTAACTTTTTAATAAAAAATGATTTCTATATAAATCATATACTAAAAATTAATTAAGAATAGTTCGTATAAAAATCACTATCAAATACAATATTCAAATAAATTAAATCTCATAAAAAAATATTAAAAATTTTGGAAGTGCAACTTTGCACAAAAACACACCAAAAATTAACATGATGAATATAGATTAAATTAAATAAAATAACTAAAATAGTTTAAATAATAAATAAAACTTAATAGATTAAAAAAAAAAAGAAAAAATAAACAAGGAAATCTATACGATTCCTTGTGCGTTCATAGCGTCGACTACTTTCTTGAATCCTGCAATGTTTGCTCCTGCAACATAGTTTTTATCCATGCCGTATTCTTCAGCAGCTTCTGCAGCATTTGCGAAAATAGTTTCCATAATAGTTTGGAGTCTACCGTCAACTTCTTCAAAGGTCCAGGATAATCTTTCTGAGTTTTGTGACATTTCAAGAGCGGAAGTAGCTACTCCACCAGCGTTGGATGCTTTACCTGGTGCGAATAATACATCATTTTCTTGTAAGTATTCGGTTGCTTCGATTGTGGTTGGCATGTTTGCTCCTTCAGCGACTGCAAGCACTCCATTTTCCACTAATGCTTTAGCATCTTCCAATTGTAATTCGTTTTGGGTTGCACATGGAAGAGCGATGTCACATTTTATGGTCCATACGCCTTTTCCTTCGTGGTATTCAGCAGATGGTCTTGCTTCAGCATAAGCAGTTAATCTTTCTCTTCTTACTTCTTTTATTTCTTTTAATAACTCAACGTCGATTCCTTCCGGATCGTAAATCCAACCGGTTGAATCGGAACATGTTACAGGGTTTCCGCCTAATTGTTGAGCTTTTTCGATTGCATAAATAGCTACGTTACCTGCACCGGATACTGCAATGGTTTTACCTGCGATATCAATGTCGTTTGCTTTTAACATAGCGTTTGTGAAGTATAATAATCCGTATCCTGTAGCTTCAGTTCTTGCTAAAGATCCACCGAATGATAAACCTTTACCAGTTAATACTCCTTCGTATAATCCTCTGATTCTTTTGTATTGACCGAATAAGAATCCGATTTCACGACCACCTACTCCAATATCTCCTGCAGGAACATCAGTATCAGCACCAATGTATTTGCATAATTCTGTCATGAAAGATTGACAGAATGCCATGATTTCTCTGTCGGATTTTCCTTTAGGATCAAAGTCAGATCCACCTTTTCCTCCGCCGATTGGAAGGCCTGTCAAGGAGTTTTTGAAAATTTGTTCGAAACCTAAGAATTTAATAATACCGAGATTTACAGATGGGTGGAAACGTAATCCGCCTTTGTAAGGTCCAATTGCACTGTTGAACTGTACTCTGTATCCGGTGTTTACTTGTACCTGTCCGTTGTCGTCTACCCAAGGGACACGGAATTTGAGTTGTCTTTCCGGATTGGTTAATCTTTCAAGAAGTGCATTTTTTTTAAATTCTTCTTCGTTTTCTTCAATTACAACCCTTAAGGATTCCAATACTTCGCGTACAGCTTGGTGGAATTCCGGTTCTGCAGGGTTTTTTTCAATAATGGTTTCAATTACTTCATCTACGTATGACAAAAATATTCCTCCAAATATAAATTTAGATTTATTTTTAATATCATTAAATTTTCAAAGTCATATTTAACAATATAATTTATTATTTAGCGTTTCTCATATTTAAATATTTTTCAATATTTAATAAAATTATAGAATATTATTCATAAAAATTAATGATTATCTTAAACATTATCCAATTTATTTCCAATAACATATTTGAATATATAATTCTTTTTAAAGATTAATTCAAAATGTATAATGAAAACAATCAAATGATGTACAAAGTCGGAAACAGGTTGCCAACCAATAAATTCCGAGTCGGAAAACATTTTGCCGTTTAGATTTTAGATGACCCCTCAGGACAATATCGAACAAAATCAATGTAAAGCAAATATAAATTAAACAAAATTATATAGAAATTAAAAAAGCATATTTCTTTATATATTATAATTAACAAAGTAATCTTCAATAAATAGTGAAATTTAAATTTTGATATACAAAATAACAAATGGTGAAAAATATGGCTGAAAAAAGAATCAAAAAATCACACTACAATTGCCTGAAGGAAAGCTATCTGACAAAAAACAGGACAATGTTTTCATTGTATGTTGAGCTTAACGATGAAATTGAAGTGTCAAGACACCAGTTTTTCAGGCTGATAAACAAAATAAGACAAGAGGAAGGATTAGCTCAAATCTACAAATAAAAAAAAAAGAATTTGGATTAAATATCCAAACTTAATATTCTACGTGATATCTCAATATTGCGGCGATTCCACCGAATGCACGGAAAAGCTGCATGCCCTCATCGGTTTCAGTTGAGATGAACTCCACGTTTGTACTCATCTCTTCAGCCTTTTCAACAAAGTAATCAGCCAAATCGGCAGATTCCTCTTCTTTTAAAAGTTCATTGCAATTTGGACATCTCTCTTCAATATTATCCGCTTCAGATTGGGTTTTAACTGTAAATTCCTTGTCGGTTCCGCAGTTAGGACAGACAAACCTTTTGCGCATTGCTGTGAGGTCTTCAGATAAAAGCAGTGTGTCTACAGCACCTATAGTCAGGTTGTTTCTGACCTCATCCTCACCGTATGATGCAAGACCCATGTCATCACGAAGCTCAGTTAAAAACTTCTGAACAAGTTCCTTTTCATGAATCACGTCAAGATCGCTTAAGACTGCTGCGGACTTTTCAATTACTTCACGGATACCGAAGTCACCGGTATATGAAGTGTCCTCAATGGTCAATATCTTTTGCTTGAGCTCGTAGTTGAGATAATCCCCTTCGGCAAAATCGTTTTTGGTAAAACCGGGACCACCTAAAATGATTCCTTTCAAATCATCTTTTAGAGGAATGAAGTCCTCGTTCATATGATCCCCAATACGTTTTAAAAACTCATGAGCGGCCTGTTCGATTACACGGTCAAACCTTCTCTGGGATTGTCCACCCGCCTTATGCTTTCCGGGAACCCCACTGGTAATATGAGTTAAAATGGTTATCTTTTTACCTTTCATTGAAGCGATGGTAGCTTCCCTTCTGTCGATTACGGCAACACCGTATGTGTCCCTTTCCTCAATCATGTATTCAAGAGGTTCCAGGAAAAACTCGTTGTTACACTTATACCAGTAGGTTTGAACAGGTTCAGGAGGTTCGAGAACGTAGGTTTCCATCTTTTCTGTACCCGGACCGCCTTTAGGAATCATTCCCACAAACAGAACAAGACCATGTTCAGGAGGCTGTTTGTATAGACGAATCCTTTGAAGGATTACTTCGATAGCGGACTGTACATTTTTTCTTGTTTGTTTACTTTTAATGTTCGCAGACTGACCAAGCTCATCCCTCATGTGTTTACCTACATCACTGAGTTGCTTGTCAGGAGGAATATAAACGGAAACAAGCTCAGTACCTCTACCTTTCTTTTCTGCCAATTCCTTTAAGACTTTTTTAAATTCATATAATTCTTTTGATGATACTTCAGCCATGTTATCCCTATAAAAATTAAGTTAATATAATAGTAATAATTATCTTTTTAATACTATAAATAAGTTAATGAAAAAACAGCTATTGGGACAAAATTTCATCACCGAATTTATTAAATAACTCAATATCCTCATCGCAAATGGTTCCGATTTCCGCCAAATCCATACCTGAAATCTCAATTATTTCACGTCCGAAATGAACATATGTATCGGGATATTCGTTATATCCAAATAGATGCCATATTACATCACCCTTAAAGACAATCTCGAGATACCAGTCATATCCTTCCAAATCATCGGGATCACGTGCCTTGGACTTTCTGTGATAGTCAGCGCAAATCCACATGTAGACATGATATCTTTCAAGCAAATCCAAAATAAGCTCTTCATCTGAGGGCGTCAGCTCACGCTCGACATATCCGTCGATTTTCATATCCTCAAAATTGACAATCAGCCTCGGATAGGGAGAATCGTAAGGATATGTTCTGTAATGGCCGAATTCAATTGTTTTAATGGATAACTTTTCCCCATTCAAGTAAACGCCATTTCTTTCGATTTGATGATACAGAGGAGTTGCAAACTGTCTCTGGTAGTTCAGATGAAGAACATCGAATCCCACCAACTCCTCCAACATCCGGCCGAAATCCTCCCATTTTTCGGGAAAGCTGTTTTTGAATGAATAGTCAAAATACCCCTCGCTTGAATATATGATGACCGTACATGAATAAATCACCTCAAGCTTTTCAAAAAGAAGAAATTTCTCGCTTTCAAACCCCTCAAAGAGATTGAGTTTGTCAAAGTCCCGGATAAACCTGTCTGCCTTTTTCAAATCAAATGTGCGAATTTCACTGGTCATCCTGCTTCTAAGATCAACTAGAATGTCAATCCATGAGTCATCACACAGAGGGCTTTCCAGTAGAAACTTGTCTCCGCTTCCCCTCTCTGAAATCTTGTAGTATCCCGTATTGGATAGAAAGTCTATGGTGAAGCATTCGTAATGCCTGTTCAATCTCTTGAAATTGAAGCGCTGTGTGATTTCAATCTTTTCAATCATTAATGTTAATATGTATAACAAAATTAATATAATTAATCAAAAAACTTTATAAAGATTGTACTATTAATATTATTTAAGTGATATTATGGTTTTAAGAAAATGCCCACAGTGCGGTGCTACAAGCGATGACGTTTATGGATTTTGTATAAAATGCGGACGGGAATTTCCTAAAATAGAACACGATCCGAGCGCATGCCCTCTATGCGGTTTTAAAAATCCTTCTGAAGCTGAATTCTGCGTTAAATGCGGAACCCCACTTCTTTTTAAAAATAAGTCTAACAACGGGGAATTCATAAACCCCATAATCATCAAAAGAACATCCGGCAAACAGCCCGCAGCCACTCAAAGGTCAGGATTCACAAAACTGCTTGTATTTTTAGGATATGTCTTCTCAATTTTGGGAGGGATTCTTGGAATCATCATTGCAATATATCTCGTAACCAGAAAGGACCCGTCACTTAAAATGCACGGTTACGTCCAGTTGGCGATTTTCGGATTCTACATCATTTTAATAGCGGCCATGTATCTGACAGGAAACATTCCGGCGGATGTAATTTCAAATTACCAGCAGTTACTTGCGGGAAACTTTACTTCTCCCTGATTTTAAAAACAGCACGACAGCATCCTCTCCGCTTTCATAGTAGTTTGGAACCACACGGTCAACGGTGAAGTTAAACTGCCTGTAAAATTCCAAAGCGCCCTTGTTGGAGACTCTCACTTCAAGATAAATAGTATCCGCTATTAAAAACAGTACAGATATGGCCTTTGCCAACAGGTCTGTTGCGTAACCCTTTCGGCGATAGTTCTTGTCAACTGCAATGGAAATGATGTGGCCATGATTTTCATACTTCAGCCAGAACATCACATAACCCACAACATATCCGTCCTCTTCAGCCACAAAAAATCCTATGCCCATTTCGTATAGCTGCTGAAATATCTGAATGCCATAGGACTGGTCGAATGACATGTTTTCTATTTCATAGACTCTTTTTAAATCTGTGGGGCGAAACTTTCTTACATTCATACAACAAATATTATTAAAGACTATCTATTTAATGTTATCTAAAAACATAATATAAGACAGAGGAAAAAAAATATGTGGCAAGATTTTGGAGAATACATCTTAAGTGAAGCCGGAACCGGCAGAGTGAAGATTGCGGAAGTGGCGGTGGGAAAATTTGACATGATTTCAAAAATGCTTGAAGAAAAGGAAAACATAACACTTATCAGGACAGACATTTCCCCTAAAGACTCCACAGTCATAAAAGACGACATCACAAACCCCAATCTTGAGATATATGAAGGAACAGACATCATCTATTCCATAAGACCTCCAAGCGAACTCCAGCCACATATCGTGAAACTTGCCGAAAAAGTGGATGCGCAGCTGATTATCAAACCTTTGACAAACGAAGATTTAAATACAGGAAGGGTTAAAATGAAATTAAAAAATTTCGGAAGAGCGAGTTTTTACACATTAAGGTGATGTAATGAGCGACATACTATCCAGATACAACACATCCGCTGAAGGACTTACGCAAGCAGAAGTTCAAAAAAGGCAAAATGAACACGGAACAAATAAGCTGGATGAGAAAAAACCCACACCATTGATAATACTGTTCCTTTCACAATTTGCAGACATTCTAATAGCCCTCCTTATCATTGCTGCAATAGCCTCATTTGCAATAGGAGACATAATCGATGCAGGGGTGATAATGCTTGCGGTTCTGCTGAATGTCATCATGGGATTCGTCCAGGAATACAGATCCCTGCGTGCGGTCGAAAGCCTCAAGGGCATGATTACAAAAACCGCAGTTGTCAAAAGGGAAAATAAAATAAGTGAAATCGATGCAAAGGATTTGACAATCGGCGACGTGGTAATTTTAGAGGAAGGCCTGAAGGTGCCCGCAGATCTCATTTTACTGGAAGCCAAAAGCCTAAGCTGTGATGAATCAAACCTGACCGGAGAGTCCGAAGCCGTTAAAAAACAAACAAACGACGAGTTATATATGGATTCCAATATCATATCCGGAAATGGAGTTGGAATTGTCAAGGCAATAGGAATGAAAACCGAAATCGGAAAGATTGCAGGCATCGTGCAGGAGGACGATGAGGAAACACCCCTTGCCAGGAGAGTTGGAAGACTTGGAAAGATTTTATCCGCAATAGCAATTGCCGTTTGTATCGCCATTTTCATACTTGAGATGTCAAAGGGGATTGCTCTTGTTGAAACATTCATGACAGCGGTTTCACTTGCGGTTGCGGCAATTCCGGAAGGTCTTCCGGCAGTACTGACACTGACACTTGCCCTGGGAATGAACGAAATGGCAAAATCCAATGCCATTGTCAAGAGACTGCTTTCTGTTGAGACATTGGGTTCATGCACAGTAATCTGTTCAGACAAGACAGGAACACTGACAGAAAACAGAATGACCGTAGTGGAGAGCTTTTACACAAATAAAGATAAAACACACATGATAGGTAAGCTGTGCAACAATGCAGTCATGAGCAACGGAGAAATCATCGGAGACCAGACCGACGGAGCCATTCTAAAGTATTGCAAAGAGTGCAATTGCGACTGGCAGAGGATTGATGAAATCCCACTTGACAGCAATCGTAAAATGATGACCACTACACATAGACTGGACAGTGAAAATTATATTGTCTTTTCAAAAGGTGCTCCAGAAATAATTCTAGACAAATGCAAATACATAGATAATGATGAAAGTATTAAAATCCTTGACAGTAAAACAAAGGAAATGCTACTTGAAAAAGTTGGCGAAATGAGCGGCCATGCACTGAGAGTAATAGGGTTTGCATACAAGAGAAATGACATCGAAACACCTGAAGAAAATCTGATATTCACCGGACTTTTAGGCCTGATGGACCCTCCCAAAAAGGATGCGAAACAATCCGTCAAAGATTGTATCAGCGCAGGAATCACAGTTGTCATGATTACAGGAGACCATGAAAAAACAGCCTGCGCAATTGCAAAAGACCTTGGAATATTAACCGACGGAAAAGTGATTGCGGGAAGTGAGCTGGATGAACTGTCAGATGACGAATACCTGAAACTGGCAGAAGACATACAGGTTTATGCAAGGGTAAAGCCGGAGCAGAAAATGAGAATAGTTGAAGCTTTAAAGAAGAGTGGAAACATAGTTGCCATGACAGGAGATGGCGTGAACGATGCTCCGGCACTCAAAAAGGCATCAATAGGCGTTGCAATGGGTGACGGAACCGACGTTGCCAAGGAATCCTCCGACATGATAGTTCAAAACAATGACTTCAGGACAATCGTGAAAGCGGTTGAAGGGGGAAGGAAGATTTATGACAACATCAAGAGATTCGTCAAGTATCAGGTGTCCACAAACGTCGGGGCAATACTTACAATCGTGGGAACATCACTCCTGAACCTGCCCCTGCCTTTCAACCCGGCGCAGCTTTTGTGGCTCAACATTGTAATGGACGGACCTCCGGCACAGATGCTCGGTATCGAAGGAGCCGAAAGGAACATAATGAAAAGGCCGCCTGAAGTCGGAGACATACTGACCAAGAATACCCTTATTCAGATATTGATTTTGGGAATCGTAATGGCTGCCGGAACAATATGCGTGTTCAGCTGGGAGATATCAAAGGGTTCATCAACAACAAGGGCAATGACAGTTGCATTTACACTGTTCGTGGTTTATCAGCTTTTAAACGCATTCAACGGAAGGGCGAACTCGGAAAAATCAAGCAAATTCCTATATCTCGGAATCGTAATCTCATTCCTGCTTCAGCTTCTGATATTATACATTCCGCAGCTGCAGATAATATTCCGTACAACAGCAATTGACATCATGGACTGGGTTGTGATCCTGCTTGTGGCTTCAACAATACTGATAACCCAAAAGATAATGGACAAGGTGATGAAATGAGGATATTCATGTTAGGCGGCACAAAGGACTCGACAAACATAATTGCACATGTTAAAGAGAACTATGATGCATTTATCCTGACTACAACAACAACCAAATACGGCGCCAGACTTGCCGATGAGGCGGGAAGTGACGATACAATAGCGCGTCCACTTTTAAAAGACGAAATTATCGAAATAATCCTTAAGGGAAATTTTGACATCCTAATCGATGCAACACATCCATTTGCCGAACACATAACCCGGACATCGTCAAGCATTGCACGCAAGCTGAAAATCCCATATGTCCGCTTTGAAAGACCCGCAATCAACCTTGAAAAGATTGATACATCCCACATCCGTTATGTAAATTCATTTGATGATGCTGGAAAACTGATTGCAAGTGAATTCCGTAAAGGAAATGTGCTTCATTTTGCAGGAGCCAACACCATGGCAGACATCGTGAAATACGTTTCCGCAGAGAGATTCTATCCGAGAATCCTGAAGGCTGAAAGCTCAATCAAAAAATGTGAAGACCTGAAAATTCCACCCGACCACATCATCCCGATGACAGGCGCATCAACATTAAAAGAAAACATCGATTTAATAGAAAAGTACACCGCAAGCGTCATGATAACAAAGGAAAGCGGTGAAATCGGCGGCGTTGTTGAAAAAATAGAGGCCGCAAACCAGAAAGATATATCAGTCATAATGATAAAACGGCCGGAAATAGAAACGTTAAATAAAAATGACATCGTTAATGATTTAAACGAGCTTGATGAAAAAATTAAAAGTTTTTAAAAAAATAGATATAAAAATAAGCGCCGAGACTGGGATTTGAACCCAGGCGAGGGAAACCTCACAGGATTTCAAGTCCTGCGCCTTACCAGACTAGACTATCTCGGCATGTGATGAAGGGAATATTTAGAAAGAATCTAAATATTTAACCTTTAAGTTCAATTTCAATACTTACATTATCAGGAACATTCACTTTCATAACTTGTCTCATTGCACGTTCATCAGCTCCAATACCGATTAAACGTTTGTGGATTCTGAGTTCCCATTTTTCCCAAGAAGCTTTACCTTCCCCATCAGGAGATTTTCTAGTTGGGACTACTAATTTTTTAGTAGGTAATGGAATAGGACCAGACAAGTCAACACCAGTTCTTTCAGCAATTTTTTTAAGCTGATCACAAACATAAGCTAATTTTTCTGGGTCTGTTCCAGTAAGTTTAATTCTTGCTTGATTCATTTATTAGCCTCCAAAAAACAAAAAGATAGAAAGTAAAGATTACTTTCTAATTATTGTTTACAAACCTATTGCTCAGTGATTTTAAGACATAAACCTGCAGCAACAGTTTGACCCATATCCCTAATAGCGAATCTACCCATAGGTGGAATGTTTTTAGCTTCTTCCAATACCATAGGTTTGGTAGGTCTGATTTCTACGATAGCTGCATCACCAGTTTTGATGAAATCAGGGTTTTTAGCTTCAGGTTGACCAGTAGCTGGGTCAAGTTTTGCGGTTAATTCAATGAAAGTACATGCAGTTTGTGAAGTGTGACAGTGGAATACAGGAGTGTATCCAACGGTAATAACACCAGGGTGTTGTAATACAACAACTTGAGCAGAGAATTGTTTAGCTACAGTAGGAGCGTCACTAGTGTGTCCTGCTACGTCTCCTCTTCTGATATCGTTTTTACCTACACCTCTTACGTTGAATCCGATGTTGTCACCAGGTTCAGCAATTTCAAATTGTTCGTGGTGCATTTCGATGGATTTAACTTCACCGGAAGCTCCGTTAACAGTTGTGGATGGTAAGAAGATGATGTTGTCTCCTTTTTTCAAAACACCGGTTTCAACTCTTCCTACAGGTACGGTACCTACACCGGTAATGGAGTAAACGTCTTGAATAGGAATTCTTAAAGGTAAGTCAGTTGGTTTTTCAGGAGCAGTTAAAGAATCTAAAGCTTCAATTAATGTTGGTCCTTTGTACCATGGAGTGTTGGAGGAAGCTTGTACAATGTTGTCTCCTTCAAATGCAGATAATGGGATGAAGGTAACAGTGGAAGGGTCTCTTCCGATGGATTTGAGTAATACGGAAACATCTTCTTTTACTTCATTGAATCTGTCTTCACTGTAGTCTTCCATATCCATTTTGTTAATACCAATGATAATTTGTTTAATACCTAAGGTCATGGATAAGAACATGTGTTCTTTGGTTTGAGGCATTACACCGTCGTTAGCAGCTACTACTAATACAGCTGCGTCAGCTTGGGATGCACCAGTAATCATGTTTTTAACGAAGTCTCTGTGTCCAGGACAGTCTACTACAGTGTAGTCGTATTTGTTGGTGGAGAATTTTTGGTGAGCGAGGTCAATGGTTACTCCTCTTTCTCTTTCTTCACCTAATTTGTCCATAACAAATCTGAATTTGTCTTCACCGTCATCTAATTGTTGTTCAGCGATAGCACCTGCTTTTAATAAAAGGTGTCCTACTAAAGTAGATTTACCGTGATCAACGTGTCCAATAAATGCTAAGTTTAAATGTTCTTTTGCTTTTGCCAT
>CAZQWN010000057.1:0-12718 GCA_964596915.1 uncultured Methanobrevibacter sp. | reverse complement strand
AAATCTTCTTCTCAAAACTTTTTTTTATTTTCATACAACTATTTTTCAAATTTTAATTAAAAAAAAAAGAATGTTGAAGATGATATAATCATCTATAAGTTTTCGTTGATTATTTTTACACAGGTTTCCTTGATTTCCTCGGCCCTTTGACTGTCACGGGATTCTAAGGTTATCCTTATGTAGTCTTCAGTTCCTGATGGCCTTACCAATACCCAGCTGTCATCTTCAAATGTCAATCTTACACCATCAATGGAGTTGACATCAATAATGTCATCGAATGCTGATTTTAGCAGTTCCTCCATATTTTCCATGACTTTGATTTTTGCCTCTTTTGAGCAGGTTATCTTTTCACGGATGTTTGGATATGATGGGATTTCCGCCAGCAATTCGGACAGCTTTCCTTTTTTGGATACCAATTCCGCCATTCTCAAACCGGACAATATTCCGTCAGGACACATGCAGAAGTCAGGATGCAACCAGGTTCCGGAAGGTTCTCCGCCGAATGCGGCATCCTTTTCAATGATAACTTCAGCAACATTGACGTCACCAACCGGAGTTCTGAAAACCTGTCCGTTCACTGATTCGTCCATGCACAATCCTGCATCAACTGTTGTTACGACATCCCCGTCAAACTCTTTTGATATCAACGCCAAAAGTGAGTCGAATGGTGAAATGTTACCTTCCTCATCAACCGTAATCATTCTGTCGGCATCACCGTCATGAGCTATTCCGAGGTCTGCTCCAATGGCCACAACAGTTTTCATAAGGTTTCCAAGATTTTCCGCATTAGGTTCAGGGTTTCTTCCTGGGAAAAATCCGTCAGGTTGGGAGTTGAGTGTTGTTACTTCACATCCTGCCTTTCTGAATACTAAAGGTGATATTTCGCTTCCGGCACCGGATGCACAGTCAATTACAACTTTTAAACCTTCCTTAATTTCAACCATACCAACCAAATCATCGATATATTGTCCTTTGATTTGTTCATTTACGCTTAATTTGCCTATTTTATCCCATGATACTGAAATGTATGATTTTTCTGCATAAATCTTTTCGATTTCCGCTTCCTGAGCTGAAGTGTATGCCATTCCATTTTTATTCCAAAGTTTAATTCCATTGTATGGAGACGGATTGTGTGAAGCTGTAAGCATTATCCCAGCATCAGCATCCAGTTTTTCGGTAGCATAACCAACTAATGGTGTTGGAACCATGCCGATTTTAACCACATTAATTCCACTTTCCAAAAGTCCGGCACATATTGCCTGGTCCAACATTTTATTTGTTGTACGGGTATCATAACCTATTACAACAGTACCTTCATTTCCAAGATAATATGCCAATGATTTAGCGACATTCAATGCCAGTTCGCATGTAACTTCCGAACCAATCAGTCCTCTGATTCCGGATGTTCCAAAAAGTTTTTTAGCTACCATATTATCACCTTCATGCTCCGAATTTGTGAGCATAGTTCATTAAATCCATCATTATGTTCATCACATCAGATCCTCTGATTCTGTTGAGTCCTCCTTTTGCACAGGCTCTTTCAGAGAATTCTTTAACATCATCGGTTCTTACTTCCGGACCTCTGATTAAAACAGGCACCGGGTCACCTGAGTGGTTTTTGACTGAAATTGGAGTTGAATGATCAGCAGTCAAGTAAATGTAAACATCTTCAAGTTTTATTAATTCACTCATTACCACCTCATCGACCTTTTCAATGAATTCCTTTTTCTCTTTAATCTGACCGTCATGGCCCGCTTCATCTGCACCGTCAATGTTTATAAGGAAGAAGTCGTGGTCTGAGTTTTTGACCTGGTCTATAATTGTATCACGAATATTATCCAGATTAGTATCAATTCCACCGGTTACATCTTCCATTTCAATGATATCCATTCCTGCAAATCTTCCGATACCCATAATCAATCCTGTTTCTGCAATGCATGCTGAGTTAACTTCATATTTTTCATTCAATGATTCGACAACAGGAACCTCCCCTGCACCACGTGGAATTACAATATTTGCCGGAGGTTCTCCCGCTTCGATTCTTTTTAGGTTAACGGGATGATCTTTAGTCATTTCATATGTTTTTACAACTAATTTGTTTAGGATGTCTGCAGTTTTTGCGGCTTCAGGTGTGTCATCCAAAGGTTTAACATCCTTAGGTTTGTTGCCTTCAACTTTAGGATCCGCATCACTAACTTTGCCTGAAAGGCCTTCACCCCTTAAAACCAAAACTGCCCTGTGACCAGTAGATTCTTTGAAAATGATTTTGATGTCAGGATAATCTTCTAAAACCATTGTGTTTAGCACGTCAACGATTTCTTTAGTACCTTCTTTGATTCTTCCGGCACGTCTGTCTGTAACAATCAAATCATCACCAACAGTGGAAAAATTACATCTAAAAGCTATATCTCCAGGAAGTACTTCCACACCAACACCGTTAGCTTCAAACGGACCCCTTCCGGTGTAGACCTCGTAAGGGTCATAACCTAAAATTGACAGGTGTGCAGTGTCACTTCCCGGAATGATTCCCGGAGCTATTGAGTCCATAATTCCAGTAATTCCTTCTTCGGCCATTTTATCCATATTTGGAGTATGTGCAGCTTCAAGAGGAGTTTTATTTCCTAATTCTTTAATTGGACGGTCTCCCATCCCATCCATAATTAAAATAAGACCTTTCATAAATATCACCTAAAATTATATACTATGTTAAATATTATTTTTTAACAGTTAAATAATTATTTAAAAATAGAAAATAGTTGATTGACACATGTCAATTTAATTGGA
This sequence comes from uncultured Methanobrevibacter sp., assembly GCA_964596915.1. Taxonomy (GTDB): domain Archaea; phylum Methanobacteriota; class Methanobacteria; order Methanobacteriales; family Methanobacteriaceae; genus Methanocatella. Next base: position 9,934 of record CAZQWN010000057.1, on the reverse strand, counting down.
AAAAAAGATTAAAAGAAAGACTGCGAAGAATTGATTGGGCCTGTGGCCAACCTCCTGAATCTGGAAAAATCGGCACCAGCAGAATATTATTTCCTCCGGATTAGTTAAAGAAATTTAAATTCAGTTTTTTGAAACTGAAATTAAATACCTGTTCAATCACACAACATAATTTTCAGCTAGCTAATCCTATATCAAACATGTTTGCAGATAATTAATGAAATATATAAAAGTATTATAATTGTTTAACATGATTAAACCAATTATTATGCCCTGTGTTAAAAACAGATAAAATATCTGGAAAATCCCATTCAGGAACTAATCAACCAAAAAATTCAAAACATTTAAAAGAAGTTATTTAAATGGAAAGGGCCATTAACTACTAAAAAAAAGAATGGATGAAACTATAATAATAAAATTCCAACAAGTGCCCCTACAATTGTTGCAATTAAATTAACATGCTCATTTGTAATCAAATGCCTGTTTTCAAAAAGAGCACCTAAAATACTATCCATAAAACAACCCACAGTTCCTGAAACTATTGAAACCCCAATTGCCATTAATAAATTCGGCATGATGCCTAAAAAGTATGATGCAATACCAATGATAGCTGCACCAACAATTCCAACTGTAGTTCCCAAAACAGAGACTGCACCATTAGTACCGGGATCAACTTTTTGGAAAGTGGTTATTAAACGAGGATGCTGGTCCAAAACACCTATTTCTGAAGCTAATGTGTCTGAAGTTGCAGTTGCAATTGCTCCAATGAAACCTCCAACAAACGGCAAGTAGTAACCCCCGAAAGCCGCCATAAAACAGGCGACAACACCATTGGAAATAACATTTTTAGAAGTCCTTCTTCCTTCAAACTCGCCCAATGATAGTTTATACTTTTTGGAAAATTTTGTAGCAATCAAGGACATGACCAAGAATAAAACAATTAACAGCAGCCAATTAGTCCCTGCCGAGAAAATAATTATTATTCCCATAATAATCATCACCGCTGAACCAAACATGTCCAATGATTTTCTGTAATATGTAATAAAACCCAAAATGAATAAAAGAATTACATATATCCAATTAATCATTATTGCTTCAACCATAATACCCACTAACTTTCCTTTCTATTAAAATATGTATTAAATTATATAAAAAGATTTGTAAAAATTAAAATCATACAATTAAAAAAAAATTACAAAAATCCCCTTTCAATTTGCCATCATTTTGCTTTCGGTTTCATCGATAATTTTAAAACTTTTTGAAAAACATTGAATTAAAAAAAAAGTTAGGAAAATCATTTCCTAAATCTTCTAATATGATTTGTGCAAACGGCAAATACAATTAACAATAACATCCATATAGGATTACCTGTTGCATGAACTGTTAATGAAATTCCTTCACTTGAAGATGCATTTTGACTATAAGATTCACCAGACCCGTCATTGTCTTTAATAACAATGAATGTTACAGTGGAATTTGCATCATATTTCTTATCACCAGAGTAATAGACAGACACCTTATAATCTCCAGCAGTTAAATCTGGAATATCAAATACCGCCCTACCGTCTTTAACTTCAGCAGTATATGTTTTGCCTCCCACTTTAATTGTTACGGTTCCAGTTGCATCATCCGGAAGTTTTATAACAATTTTTGCATCATCACCCTTATCTGCAACGTCTCCTGTGGCAGACACAGGAGATTTATCTTTGGAAACTGTAAATGTTTCAGTGAATTTTTCAAATGAGGCATATTTGTCATCACCCTCATAGAAAATAGTTGCGACATATTTTCCTGCAGGAAGATCGGATATGACAACTTTAGCCTTACCGTTAATAACATCTGCATAGTATCCCACACCATTTACTTTAACCAATACCTGACCGGTTGCATCGCTTGGAAGAGTTACTGTAATTACTTCATCTTTTTCCACTTTGATGTTCTTCGGTGTTGCTTTTACTGTTGGAGATACTTTTTCGACTACGAATTGTCCTGTAGTGTAGTTATCCAGGTAGTTTTTATCACCAGAGTATTTTACCGCAACGGTTTTATTTCCGAAATTAAGGTCAGTTACATTAAATACAGCTTTTCCACCAACAATGTCTGAAGTGGAATATTCCTTACCGTTAATTTCAATAGTTATTGTACCAGTTGCACTTTCAGGAACTGTTACAATTACAGTTTCTGTTTCACCGACATTAATGTCATGTGCTTCAACACTAATCGGACAATCATATTTTGGAATTGTAATTGATGATTCTACAGTTTTTCCGGAATGGTTGTCATCACCGGAATATGTAACCTCAATTTCATGAGTTCCGGGAGTTGCATCAGTTAATTGGACATTGGCAACACCATCTACAACAGTAGCATTGTATGTTTGGTTACCTACTTTGACTTGAACAGTTCCAGATGCATTGTCTCCAACTTGAACTATGACAGTGCCGTTACCCTTGTCAATCACATCAACTGTTGAATCTGATTTTAACACTTTAAATGTAGTAGTGTTTGTTGAAGGCAGATATTTGTTATCACCGTTGTATCTAACACTAACAATATATTCTCCTTTTGGCAATCCAGATATTGTCAGTTCTCCATTGCCCCCGCTTATAGCAACAACATATTCTCTACTATTATCTGATGCGGACAATACCCCATCATCCAAGTTGAAAATGTATTCTTCACCATCAATTACAACAGTCACGTTACCTGTTGCATCTGTTGGAACAGTCAGTTTGATGGTTTCAACATCTCCCACATATATGTCTTCAGCAGCAGGAATTACGAATGAAGGAACTTTATTTACATTGAATGAAGATTTATTAGTGCTTGGCAAGTATTTGTCATCGCCAGCATATGTCAAGTTTACTTCATAAATGCCGTCAGGCATGCGAGGAATTCTGGTTGATCCCACACCATCTGTAACATTCACATAATATCCGACACCATCAATGTCAATCAATACTTGGCCGGTAGCATCTTCCGGCACATGAACAGTGATTAATACTTCATCACCAACATCAATATCTTCGATTGTGGCATTGACATTTGAAGAACGTTTAGATACAGCGATATTAGCTGAAGTATGGTTTGAAAGATAGTTTTCATCACCCAAATACTCAACGGCGATTGTTTTAGTGCCTGCAGTCAAGTTTTCAATTTCAAATTTAGCCACACCATCATTTACTTTAGCCGTGTATTTTTCTCCGTCAATTTCAATTGTAACCTCACCAGTAGCGTTTTGAGGAACATTTACTGTGATTATTGCATTGTCTCCGACTTTAACGACATTAGTTGTGACATCTAACGGAGACCCGTATTTCGGAGCAGATATTGATGATTTTGAAGTTGTGTTACTGTGAGTATCATCACCACCATAAATTATTTCAATTTCATGTTCTCCAGGAGATAAATTGTCCAAAGTGATTACCGCAGTACCATTCACCACTGAAGCATTATAGGTATCATTTCCCACTTTAACTGTTACATTACCGGTGGAATTATCACCAACCACCACTATTACAGTTCCATTTCCCTGATCAATAACTTTAACATCCGGAACAACTTTTGCCTTTTCAACAGTGAAATTGGCAACGGAATAACTGGACAGGTAGTTGTCGTCTCCTGAGTACTCCGCAATAAGTGATTTAGGACCATCAGTTAAATTATCAATAGATACAGTTGCTTTACCATCCTTTATCTCAGAGTAATATTTTTTACCATCAATTGTTACAGTCACATTACCTGTGGCATTTTCTGGAAGGCCAACTGTTACAACAGCAGTTTCACCTTCTGAAATATCTGAAACTTTTACAGATATTGGAGTTTCATATTTAGGAGCGTTGATTGTAGTGTTTAAAGCCGTGGCGGTTCTTGCATCATCACCAGAGTAAATAACTTCAATTTCATTAGCTCCAGGAGTTAAATTATCCATATTGATTGTTGCAGTGCCATTCTCAACAGTTGCATTAAACTCTTTATCGCCAACTTTAACAGTTACATTACCTGTAGAATTATCACCAACGACAACTACAACAGTACCATTGCCCAAATCAATGACTTTGACATCCGGAACAACTTTTGACTGTTCAACAGTGAAATTGCCAATGGCATAACCCGCTGAATAATTATCGTCACCAGAATACTCAACAGCAATAGTCTTAGGACCGGCAGTCAAATTACCAACAGTAACAACAGCCTCACCACCAACCACATCAGCAGGATAAGCCTTACCATCCACATAAACAGTAACATTACCGGAAGCACCCTCCGGAAGCTTGACAACAACAGTACCATCCTCACCAGAACTGATTTCACCAACATCAACGTCTATAGGAGAATCATATTTTGGAGCAGTAACATTTGCAGCCAATGCAGCAGCAGTATGATTATCATCACCGGAATAAATAACCTCAACCTCATGATTACCCGGAGTTACATTATCCAAAGTCACAACAGCAGCACCATTAACAACACTAGCATTGAACTCCTTATCACCAACTTTAACAGTAACATTACCAGTAGCATTATCCGGAACAACCACAACAACAGTACCATTACCTTGATCAATAACTTTAACCTCAGGAACAACTTTAGAAGGTTCAACAGTGAAATTGCCAATGGCATAACCAGCTGAATAATTACCATCACCAGAATACTCAACAGCAATAGTCTTAGGACCGGCAGTCAAATTACCAACAGTAACAACAGCCTCACCACCAACCACATCAGCAGGATAAGCCTTACCATCCACATAAACAGTAACATTACCGGAAGCACCCTCCGGAAGCTTGACAACAACAGTACCATCCTCACCAGAACTGATTTCACCAACATCAACGTCTATAGGAGAATCATATTTTGGAGCAGTAACATTTGCAGCCAATGCAGCAGCAGTATGATTATCATCACCGGAATAAATAACCTCAACCTCATGATTACCCGGAGTTACATTATCCAAAGTCACAACAGCAGCACCATTAACAACACTAGCATTGAACTCCTTATCACCAACTTTAACAGTAACATTACCAGTAGCATTATCCGGAACAACCACAACAACAGTACCATTACCTTGATCAATTAGTTTAATATCATTTTCTTCTATTTTGGCTTTAGCAACATTGAATTTTGCAGTTGTGTTGCTTGGTTCGTATTTTTTACATCCGTCAAATACAACATCAACAGTGTGATTTCCGACATTTAAATCTGAAATGACAAGTGTTCCTTTACCTCCAAAAACAGGTACTGTGTAGTTATTGTCACCAACAGTTACTGTAACATTTCCGCATAAATCGCCAGGAGTTTCAATATTGATTACTGCATTTTCTCCAACAGTGATGTTTTCAACTGTTACGTTTACACTTGAAGTTACTTTAGATACTTTGAAGCTTGTAGTATTTTGAGCTTCAATGTATTTGTCGTCACCCAAGTATCTGACAGTTACATTATAATCTCCGCTTTCCAGGTTTGGAACATATAATGACCCTTTACCTTCACTCATGTTTACATAATATCCTACATCACCAATATCCACCAGGACATGCCATTTTATATCTTCAGAAGCTGTGATTTCAATCAGTACTTTATCTCCAACATCAATACTGGTAGCATTTACCGTGATTTCAGGACTTAATTTAGATACTTTAAATGCAGATGATGCATTTGATGCGTTGAAATCATGATTTCCATAGTATAGAGCATGCACAATATATTCCTCAGCAGCAGGGTTTGGAATTGTGATTGTTAGAGCGGATGTGTTTATTATATATTCAACGCCGTTTACAAACACTGAAATGTTTCCGGTAGCTTGAGCAGGACCAATTTCCAATTCTATTGTTACATTTTCACCGAATGTCACGTTTCTAATTTCTTTGATTGATAATGTTGAATTTAACTTGGATACTTTGAAGTGACCGATTCCGGTGTGTTCAATTGTTTTTAATCCGTCTTTTTCAAGATAAATAGCTTCAACATCATAATCTCCGGCAGGTAATGAGTCTAATTTAAATCTTGCAGAACTTCCATTGAATGGAGGTTCGAAATAAGAGCTAAATGTGGCATTTTCTTCTTTTACGATATTGCCCTGAGCGTCCTTGACAATTATCATCACGCCTTTACCGACATGGTTTCCTGAAACATAAATCAAAATGTTTTCTTGATCTGAAACAAATACATGTTCTGCATCAACAGCCAATGCTTTTCCGGTCGGATAGACATCAAATTCGGATTTGTTTTCACATCCAAGGTATTTGTCATCACCAAGATATTTTGCAGTTACATTGTATATTGCAATTTCAGGAGTTTCAAGGTGCAACTGACCTATGCCGTCATGTACATAGACTGTGTAGGTAACATTTTCAAGTCCATTGGAAATAACAACCTCCACCTTGCCTGTTGCATCGCCGGGTGCAGTTATTGTTATATCCACATCGGTACCATTCGGTACAATTCCCTCATGAGATATAGTTATTCCGATGTCTGATGCTACTTTGTCTACATTGAATGACTCTGTGTCGTTAACACTTGACAAGTATTGGTCATCACCCATGTAAGTTGCAATCACATTATAGGATCCGTTTCCTAATCCTTTAACCTGAAGGGTTCCATGACCGTCAGTTACATTTACAGTGAAGTTATTTTCACCAACACTTACAGTTACAATTCCTGTTGCATTGTTTGGAACTGTCACATTGATGCATGCAATGTCCCTTACAATGATATCCCCTACATTGACTTTAACTGATGAATTGCGTTTGCTTACTGTGAAATTAGCTGTTGTGAAGTTTCCGGTGTAGTTTGAATTGCCCAGATATGTTACTGCTACAGTCTTATTTCCATAGCTTAAGTTTTCAACAATGAATTTTGCAATACCATTTTCAAAGCTTACCGGATTATAGATTTTTCCATTGATTTCAACAGTCACATCACCAGTAGGGGCGCTGACATTAATCAATGCTGTGTCTCCAACTTTAATATCGGTTGCGTTCACTGCTATTGGGGAATCGAGTTTTGGAATTGTTACACTGGATTTTACAGTAGCATTGGCATGGTTTTCATCACCTGAATATACTGCAGAAATATCATGTTTTCCAGGAGTTACATTATTTAATGTGATTACAGATATACCATTGGAAATATTTCTGGTGAAGTTTTTGCCATCCACGTAAATGGTTACATTTCCGGTTGCATTTTCAGGCACAATAACAGTGACTGTACCATTTCCATTGTCGATTATTTCAGTATTTGATGTGATGTTTAATTTGCCTACAGAGAATGTGGTTGAACTGCCATTTGACAGGTATTTTTCATCACCGTTATATGTCACATCAACTGCCTTATCACCGACAGTCAAGTCAGGTACGGCAATGCTGATAATACCTCCGACAATACCAATTGTCCTGTTGAATTCATTGCCGATTGTCACAGTCACATTTCCTGTTGCGCCATCACTGACAGTTATGTTTACAACCGCAACATCACCAACAGTCACATCTTCAACTTTGACAGTGATTTGTGATTTGATTTTACTTACATTGAATTTATCTGATGAAGTTGCGTTTTCATAATATTCATCACCAGAGTAAGTTACTTTTACATCATAAGTTTTGTTTTTGAGATTGGAGATAGTTAAGGCTGTTTCCTGACCTTTGACAATATCCACATGATATTTTGTGCCGTCAACATCGATTACAACATATCCTGTTGCGTTGTCCGGAAGGCGGACAATGATTTTTTCACTTTCGCCAACTGTTTTATTTTCAACATCAATTGTTAATGAAGGTCGTATTTTGGATATTTTAAGAGTTGAACTAGTGTTATTTGCAAGATATTTGTTATCTCCAAGATAAGTTACGTTAAATTCATGTTCTTTTGCTTCAAGACCAGTTATATTGAATTGTGCAATTCCGCCAGTTATATTTGCATAGTAATGCTGGCCGCCAATGTCAAGCAATACCTGACCGGACACATCATCTAGGAAAGTCACATTGATTTGTTCTACAGATCCTCCTGTGGAGTTAGTGACTTTAACATCCATTAATGCAGGGTTTTTAATCACTTTAAATGCTGCAGATGCATTTGACTCATAATACCAGTCATTTCCATGGAAGATTACTTTAACTTCGCAGTCACCGGCATTTAAATCGGCGATTTCAACTGTAAGGTCTGAAGTTGTAGTATTGTATTCTACGCCGTTTACAAATACTGATATATTTCCGTCGTTAGCTCTTGAATCTAAATCGATTGCAAGTTTAATTGTTTCTTTTTCACCAACAAATATGGTGTCATTCAATTTATCAATTGTAATGTGTGAAGATAACTTATGGACCTTGAATGTGCCGGTACCATCATGAATTATAGTCTTATCTCCATCGCTTTCAATGTATACTGCACGTACATGGTAATCACCCGCATCCAATAGAGGGAGAGTGAAATCAGCGGTACTTATAGCATCACCAGTGTTGACCGGTGCGTTTTCAGTGATTATTTCACCTGTAGCATTGGATACGATGATTAATACACTACCTTCATGTCTTCCTCCAAGTGCAACTTCAATTGTGCCATTTACATTTACAGCAACATCATGTGTGAAGACAGACAATTCCTTACCGGTTCTATATACGTCAAATTCAGTGTTATTTTTGCTTCCAAGATATTTGTCATCACCAAGATATTCTGCAGTGACATTGTATAAACCGATTGCCGGAGAGTCCAAGTGTAGGAAAGCGTTTCCTTCATTGACAAATACAATGTATGATTTAATTATTTCTGTTCCGTTCAATAAAGTTACATTTACTTTTCCTGTTGCATCTGAAGGCAGTTTCATAGTTATGTTTACATCGCTTCCATTGTCGATTATTCCATCATCGGATACGGTTATGTTGATTGTAGATGCAACCTTGTTTACTTTAATTTCCTGAGTGTCGTTGATTCTTGAAAGGTATTGGTCATCTCCGATGTATGTTACAGTTACTTTATAGGTTTGGTTTTTAAGACCTGCAATTTCAACTGATCCCTCACCAGCAGTCAAGTTAACAGTATAGTTGACTTCGTCAACGTTTACAATCACATATCCGGTAGCATTTGCCGGAACTTTAACTGTGATTTGAGTGTTGTCACCAACATTTACCGGGGAAACAACTGTTACGTTTACCTGTAAGCTGCGTTTGGTTACATCAAATTTGGCAGTAGTTGAATTTGCAACGTAGCTATCATCACCAGGATAAGTTGCAACAACTGTTCTTGTACCGTTTGAGTTAATTGGTACGTTAAATACCGCAGTTGTTCCGGTTACGGATTTATTGTATTTTACACCATCGATTTCAACAGTAACATTTTCAGTTAAACCTTCGGGAACAGTAATTGTAATAATTGCTTGGTCTCCGACTTTAATCGGATCAACATTAATTTCAATTGGAGTTTCGAGTTTGTTGATTGTAAATACACCGGTTGCTGTTTTATTTTCATATTTATTGTTTCCGAAGTAAGCAGTCACATTGTATCTGCCCGCACCAAGGTTGGTTTGATTATTGAATACTGCTTTTCCATCTTTAATTGCGGCAGTGTAGTTCACTCCATCAATTTCAACAACTACAATTCCTTTAGCGTCACCAGGAACATTAACAGTAATATCGGTTAAATCACCGATTTCAATATCTACAGTGGTAATGTTCAATACATAGTCTGAAGTCTTGTTGGTAGTGAATGTGCGGGTTACGGTTTGCTCGGTAAAGTTAGCATCACCCAAGTATGATGCAGTAATTGTGTAAGTTCCGTTTTCAAGCTTATCGGTTGTGACAATGATTAAACCATTGCCTATGGATTTCACATAATCCTTATCAACGTTTACAGTAATTGTCTGAGTAGCTCTTGAATCTATTGTGACAATTATGGTTGCATTTTCACCGGCAACGGATTCAACATGGACAATACTTATATC
>CAZQWN010000056.1:0-12745 GCA_964596915.1 uncultured Methanobrevibacter sp. | reverse complement strand
GGTAATATTACACTAACAGGAATTTCACTAAAAATTATGAATTTCCAGCCGTTATATGATAAATTAAATTATTAAAAGACGTAATTTATTTATTAAAATAATTATTATATCACGTTACTTCATGCAATTATGAACTGTATGAATTATTTAAAATAAAGCAATATTGACTCTATTTGATTATGAAATTTATTAATTTTTATAATTTTCATAAAAATTATTATTCTTCAGCTTTTTGACATTAACACTAAACATTTTGAAAATGTCATGATTCAACCATGCCATATATATGCAGTAACTAAAATTTACTATTTTTTTCAAATTATAATTTTACTATAAAAATCAGGGGGAGTTCATGGAAAAATTTTTAAAAAAAATAATGATAAATTCAGAAAAAAATCTGTGGAATCTTATCAATTATCCAGTCAAGAATTTTTTTAAACTAAATGTGCAATTTCATAAATTCAGATTTGAATAATTAAACAAATGCCGTATGGTTTTGATTATTGTTATGCCTTAGAATAGTATAAATAGTATATTAAATAATATAATAATATAACTTTAATTGTTATCTATTTATTAAAAAATTATTATAAGAGGGTTATATGGATTTTAAAAAGATTTTATTAATTTTGAGTATAATAGTATTCTTTTCATCCGTTATTGCAGTCAGCGCAAATTATTCACAAGATAATATCCATGATTTGCAAAGCATACTGGAAAATAACAATGAATCTGACTTGACAGGTTGCTGCTCTGTAGTATTGCAGCAAGAGGGAAACAACAGTATCATGTCTTTTAGAAGGGATGCCGAAACTGCCTCTGACATATTTATTGAAAAGACAGATTGGCATGGAAAAGAAGCTATTAAACAATATAAAACATCAGGAGGATATTTCTGCCAGGTAATCATAACCCATGACGGTTGGGTCATAGGTTTTGGCGGAATCGACGATGGTGACGATAATATAAAAATTGAAAACATTACCGGAAACATGATTGAAAATCAAAATAATATCTCTGAAAGTACTTTGGAACAGATTCAGCAAATCAAAGCATCTTATGGACTTGGTCACATAATAGTCAAAGCTCCAAACGGAGACTACGGTGTTGCAACTGCAACTACACACTATACTGGTAAATTAGCTCCAAATCAGTATATTTCAATTCCAAACAGAGCAACATACATCCGGACAGGGGATGTTTTACCTAATGCAACTGATAAAATTAAAACTATGAACAATTTAGCTATATCTGACGGATTCGGACTTACCAGAAGAGATGTTACAACATTCAATTTCCAATGCGGTAATGAAAGTAATGTTACAGATGTATATGTATCCAATGATGACGGATCATACTGGGGAATGAGTACTGCAGGACTTGTTGATACAGTAAACTTTACAGGAAAAATCATTAAAACAGATGAAATTCCAATAGCTCCATCATACAAACATATTGGTAACATCACATTCAGCAGCACTGATTTTTTAAGCGGTGGCTCATTTGACATATGGGGCATTGTAGTATTTATTATCATTGCGGTGATTGTTGGTGTCGTAATTTTCTTCGCATATCATACTGTTAAAGTGCTTAGATATAGACGAAGATACAGACGAAGATAAAAACATTAAATTTATTCACTAGATTATTCTAGTGAAAACCTATTTTTTTTAAAGGCCAATTAAAATTTTAACACCAATTAAAATAAGGATAACACCACCAACTATCTGGAATTTGTCGCCGACATAATTGCCTATTTTTTTACCTATGAAAATTCCTATTATGCTGAATATGAATGCAACTATGCCTATTATTACTGAGGATATTAAAATCGGATCATTTATCAAAGCGATGGTTATTCCAACGGCAAATGCATCGATACTTGTTGCGATTGCAAGCAGTGTCACTTCCTTAAAAGAAAAATTGTCTGTTATTTCATCGTCATCGCCTGTGAGACTTTCACGAATCATGTTCAATCCTATTGCCAGAAGCAGTACAAAACCAACTATCGGTGCAATTGATGTTACGGTAGCTGCAATGATATTGCCGCAGAGGTATCCTAATATTGGCATTATTGTCTGAAAACCTCCAAAAAACAAGCCATAATATAAAATCTGTGAGTTTGTCAAATGCTTTTGGGTGAAACCTTTAGTCATAGATACACTAAAAGCATCCATTGCCAATGCTATTGCCACCAAAAATGTTGAAATGATACTAAACATTATCTAATTTTCTATAAATCAAGCTATATAAAATTATTTAAATTTAAAATATTCAACAAAAGAATGATAATTACAATAAGTTATTAACAAATTTAAATCAAACCGAATAAATGCTCCCTAAATTAAATTTTTGTTGAATAATAATAGAATAGTTTATAACTTTTGAGTAATTAAAATAATATTATAGGAAAATGAGGTGGTTATATGTTAAATAAATTGTTTAAGTTAGATGAAAATAATACTGACTTTAAAACTGAAATCCTTGCAGGTATAACAACATTTCTCGCCATGTCATATATTTTGGGCGTAAACCCGGGAATGTTGTCTGCAACTGGAATGTCACTTTCAGGCGTATTTATTGCAACTGCAATTGCATCTGGTATTGCCTGTATCATAATGGGGCTTCTTTCCAATTATCCTGTTGGACTTGCTCCAGGAATGGGTTTGAACGCATTATTTACCTATACTATTGTTTTGGGTATGGGTTTGTCATGGCAAGCAGCTCTTGCCGCAGTATTCTTGTCAAGTATAATCTTTTTAATCATCACTCTGGTCGGTTTAAGGGAAGCTATTCTTAATGCTATTCCTAAAGACTTGAAACTAGCTATTGGTGCGGGTATCGGTTTCTTCCTGGCATTTTTAGGTTTAGCAAATGCAGGAATCGTCGTATCTGATCCGGCAACTATCATATCTTTAGGTTCAGTATCATCCGCTCCAGTATTGCTTGCATTGATTGGTATTGCAATCACTTTAATTTTATATGTTCGTAAAGTGCCTGCTGCAGTATTCTTAGGATTACTCATAACTGCAATTATTGGAGTAATTATGAGCTTAGCAGGTTTAGGAGGCCCTGAAATAGCCATGCCTGCTTTACCTGAACAATGGATTTCTTTCAATTTAGATTTAAGTGTTATTGGAGGATTCATGTCAGGATTTGGAGAATTATTTGAAAATATTCCAACATTATTAATAATAATATTCTCATTACTCTTTGTTACCTTCTTTGATACCACTGGAACTTTAATTCCTCTTGCAAAAGAATGTGGATTTGAAAAAGAAGATGGAACAACCGAAGGAATTAACAATGCGTTTATAAGTGATGCATTAGGTGGAATTGTTGGTGCTATTATGGGTTCCAGTACAGTTACCGCTTATGTTGAAAGTGCAACAGGTATAGGCCTTGGAGGAAGAACCGGACTTACAGCTATCGTAACAGGTATCTTATTCCTGATTTCAGTAGTATTAGCTCCTACAATTCTTTCTTTGTTCACTTCACCTGTTACTACTGCTGCATTGGTTACAGTTGGTATTTTAATGTTTGTTCAAATTAAGGATATCGAATGGGACAATCTGGCTATTGTTGCTTCCGTATTCATGACAATCATCATGATGGTTTTATCATATTCAATATCATTAGGTATTGCATTTGGTTTCATCACATACACCATTGTATCTGTAGCATCCGGAAAAGCCAAAGAATTAAACCCACTTGTTTGGGTATTGTTCATAGTATTCATTTTATACTTGATTTTCGGATTATAGGGGTTTTTACCTCTATTTTTTTTGGCAATATTTTATTTTTTTAATAACTTTTTTATATTATTTTTAATCAATTATATATATGAAAGATTTGTTTGATTATTGTGAATTTGGAGAATTTAAACTTAACAGCCACATAGTTAGAACCGGTTTATGGGAATCTGAAAGAGAACAATCAGGAAACTTAACCCCTGAAATATATGACAGATATGAAAGTATCGCAGCCAGCGGTGTCGGATTAATCATTAGTGAGCTGTTTTCAATTTATCCAAAGGATGCTTTTAGCAAATTTTCAAATACCGTTAACTACAATCGTTTCGTTCGTGAAGCTAAAGATTTGACTGATCTGGTGCATATATATGATGTGCCTATTTTTGCCCAATTGGGTTTTGTACATTACAATAAAAAAGCCGAACAGCACGTTAAAATAGAAGACATTACCATAGATGACATAAGAAAGATTCAGACAGATTTTATAATTGCCGCTGAAAAAATGGATTATGCCGGTTTTGACGGGATTCAAATAGCTTTGGGAAACTACTATTTCTTATCCAGATTCATCAATCCATTTTTCAACAAAAGAAAAGACAAATACGGTGGAAATACTTTAAACCGCTTAAGGATTGTTTTGGAAATCATCAATGTCCTTAAAAAGAATACAGACCTGCACATCAACTGCCGTATTAATGCCTTTGACATTCAAAAGGGAGGAATGACTCTTGGCGATACCGTTGAAGTTGCTCAAATTCTTGAAAAATATGGAGCGGATTCACTTCAGATTACCCGTCCACGTTCCCCTCAGTACTTTTCACGTGAAAACTACCACAAAAGCATATTGGCCAATGCATGCAATAAGATTATTGAAAAAGTAGACATCCCAGTCATCATGGGAGGTGGAATCAAAACCCAAAATCAGATCAATAATGTATTAAACAAGACTGACGTTGAATTCATTTCAATGCAAAGGCCTTTTGTAGCTGATCCCAGTTTTCTTGTAGATTGGAAAATCGAAGGAAACGGCGAAGTCAAGTGCAAAACATGCAACAACTGCTATTGGAAAAAGACATCCACCTGTTTTTTATATCCAAAAGCCAAACTTAATGTAAGCTATCCTTCAGAATAGCTTCTGAATTTTTCTAAAAAATAGTTCATTTCATCCTCAATCTGTGTTAAAGTCACTATAGGCTTATGGGTCAAAAGTGAATTGAGAGCAATGAGAAATGGAATTGCTTCTGCTACTGTAATATTATTGAACTCCAAATCCTGGTAGGTAATCTTGAAGTTTCCGTTTAGGTGCTCATCAATTCTCAAGCCGTGAGGGATGAAATTTATTTCCCCTTTTTCTATTAGCTCTTCGAGAACTTCAGTTCCTTTGAGTATATCTGAAAACTCTATTTTTTCCTTTTTAAGTATGGGTTCTATAAACTCAAATCGGATGTCGTAATCATATTTTGAGCGGTTGTCCCTAAAATAGCTGTCAACCATCAGGTAGTTGATATAGAGTTCATGATTGATTATTGAATATTTCTTGTTGTTGAGGATGAATTCCATGAGTTATATTTAAATCAACATCACTAATAATGTTTATGTTCCGATGAATTTTTCAAAGCCTCAATCTTATCCAATATGAATATTATAAGCCATGACAAGATTCTACTGGCAGAAACAGTAACGGTTCTGTTTGGAGTAATTTTTCCTGTGCTTTTAATGAATGCCATAAAAATTGCCAGAATATTCACAGCATTTTGCCGGAATGGCAGACATCATACTGTCAAAATGAAAAGGTTTAAAAATAGTTGTTGATGACATAAAATTACAAAGAGGATAGAAAATTCTCTTTTAGATTATTTTCAAAATATCATCAGTTATTGATAATAATTTATTGCTTAACAAGTAATATGTTATTTTAGGATATGATCGGATTATTAGTTGGATTTTAAAAAAATAAAATAAGAGCTCCATATGGAGCCGTGTTTTTAGTTATTCCTTTTGCGGTTCATATTTTTTGATTGTTATTTTCTTGAATTCGCGGATAAATAATTTTGCCCATATATATCCGATGGTTCCTCCAACAAAACAACCGAATACCACGCCTGCATAGATTCCTGTCAGTCCCCATCCGAAGATAAAGCAGAAAATATATGCAAATACACTTTCCAGAATCAATGATCTTAGAAGTGTGATTAACAGGGAATATGTTCCTTTTCCCACACCCTGGAACATCATTGATGACATTATTCCATGAGGTATTGCAATCACGAACAGTGTCAATACTGACAGTGCTGTTGCAATTTGAGGGGCCATGTCTGCACTGGCGGAGGTGTATGAAAATATTGTGGCGATTTGGTTGGAGAATATGAGCATTATCGCTCCGAGGATAATTGACACAATAAATCCGACCTTTATTGAATAGGAGTGTGCGGTTTGGAGGTTTTTATAGTTATGTGCACCATATGCAACCCCTGCAACGGTCAGCACTGCTGTTCCAAAACCAATGAGTGGAATCATACATAGCTGAACAATTCTCATTGAAGCAGTATATACTGCTACAGCTGTTGTTCCTGAAGCCAATACAAGCATACTGTTGATTATTATTGCCAATGCTGAAAATACAATGTTTTCCAGTGTTGAAGGAATAGCTACCTGGAGAGTATCAATCATTATTGATGTTGAATAGTCAAAGTTTTTGGGAGAGAGATCAAGATATAAATCCTTTTTACCCCATATCCAGTAACTCATTACAAGACATGACAATGTTGCTGATATAACTGTTGCCCATGCGGCTCCGGCAATTCCGAGGTTCAGGACATAAATGAACACCGGATCCAGTATAATGTTCATTATTGCTGTTACTGCTATAGCTATTGTTGCTCTTCTCATGTCTCCTTCAGACCTGAATATAGCTGATGCCACTCCGGAATATACGAATATAAACAGGAAACCGAATATGATGTAACTGTAATCCATTGCATACTGGATTGTATCTCCCGCTCCCATGAACTGCAGGATAGGAACCATGAACACTTCAATCAGTACTGTAAATATTAAGGATACTATAACTGACAATACAATGGCGTGCAGTGCGGCATTATTTGCACCAGGGCGATTGTTTGCACCTATGTTTCTTGCAATCAGTGAGTTTGCACCTGCACCGATTCCGTTTCCAAGTCCGACAAGCACCATAAAAAGTGGTGTGATGAATCCGATTGCTGCCAAAGCATCGGCACCGAGTCCGGCCACCCATATACTGTCAGCAATATTGTACATCATAATCAGAAGCATTGAAATCATCATTGGAATGGCTAGTTTGATGATTGCTTTTTTCGGATCTCCTGTAATCATCTCAATATTCTTGCTTTTATTTGCCATTACTGCACTCCCCCTTATTTAACTCCATTGTTTTAATAGCAATTTCTTTTAAAATCTTCTGCAATAATTCCTTTTTTATATAACCTTCATCTAATATTACTTCGTCTTCCCATTGGTTGAAAATCTTTATCGCCTTTTCGTGGGTTTTCCTGCCCTTTTGTGTTAGGGACACCTTGTTTTGGCGACGATTGTTTTCATCGATTTTCCTTTTCACCAATCCTTTCTCTTCAAGTTTTTTTATTGATCTTGCAACGGCACCCTTATTTATATTGCATCTCTCCGCTATCTTTTCCTGGTTTATGTCACACTGATGTGATATTTCAAAAAGCAAATGCAATTGTGCGGCGTTGATATCCAAATCTTCCAGATGGCGATTGATATATATTGAATGACCTCTTGCAATCATTGAGATTAGTTTTCCAACGGGAAGAGCAGTTGCATCCATTAACTTGAACTCTTCCAGTGACATATTATCGTCTCTTTAAATGAATCTTTTGAGATAATGCCTTAAAAATCACTAAATTGAATTTTAAATGCATCATAAGTTATTATTATGCTTTCATCCTATATAAACTGTTGCATTGACAACTATTGCAGTAGCAACAATTATGATTTGACATTATCAACTTGAGACGATATCAAAAATATTTATTTAACCAATAGGACAAATATAACCTCATGAACAAACATGAATTGGCTAAAAGCATTTCCACATTAACAAATCCACCGATAATTACAATCCCATTGTTTTTAATTATCTGTATTGTGCTGTCCTTTGAAAATGGAGCATTCAATTTCAATAAATTCATAGTGCTTGAAGCGGTATCAATTGTTTTTGCATCCGTATTGCCTATGGCAATCATATTGTTCTGGGCAAAAAAGCTTAACACCGACAAGGACATTTCCAACCGCCAGGACAGATTCATCCCCCTTATAGTGGGTATCGTTTCCTATTTCATAGGCGTTGTCATATCATTGCTCTTAAATCTGGACAATTTCCTGACATTGCTTCTTTTATGTTATTCAGTCAATACAGGTGTTGTTCTACTCATTACAATCAAATGGAAAATCAGTGTTCATACAACCGGCTTAAGCGGACCCGTTGCTGCACTGATATTGCTTTTAGGACCAATCGGTGCTGCTTTCGGTGTCATATATCCGATTGTAATCTGGTCCAGAGTACTTTTAAAAAAGCATACCCTTGCTCAGGCAATCTGCGGAGGTGTTCAGGGATTTTTCCTCACCGTGCTTGAGATGTATCTTTTCATGAACATATTCAGCATGCTGATTTATGGAATGACAAGCCTTGAAATGTCAATTCTATATATCGCTGCAATAATCATCACGCCGATAATTCTTGGAGTACTGAGCTACAGTCAAATCAAACGCACAAAATCAGTCTTTTATATATCCGCACTGGTAATTTTCATATTGTCTGCATTGACCATGCCTTTTTATGTGACCATGATATATTCCATAATCACATTAACATCAATATTCATAAGCCTTTATGCCGGTCCGGAATTTGTCTGGTTCAATACCCTGAAATCATGATAGTCCTCTGAGTTTAAAATATCTTCAAAAAACTTTTTCTTTACGGGACCCAAATTATCCAGATAGTCACCATAATACTTACTTAATCTAATTTGTTCGTAGTCCTTTTTAATTAATAGGTACAAGTCTTTCTTGTATTTTTCTTCAATGTCCATTAACGCATATCGAGGACCATTGATTTTAAAGGCAAGCAAGTCAAACAAATATACATCATACCAATTATTTTTAATGAAAATGTCCATTAATATTTGGCCTGCCCGAACCGTATCCAAAAACTTCGAATCAACAGACTCGGTTATTGACCCCTCATGCTTTCGTCTGACATACAGGTGCCTTTTGATGATGGAAATTCTCTCGCCACTCAAGAAAGTGTAAAAGAAAAAGGGCATATCCTCAAAATAAATGCCTTCCGGAAATTCTGCATTGATTTGAGATAGAAATTCATGTTTAAAAATCTTTTGGGATGCACTGACTGAAATGTCAAAAAGAAAATCCCTGCATTCATGAGGACTGAAAACCCTGTTTTCAAAAGTTTCGGGAAAGTTATCCAGATTAAACCAGCTGTTCTCAGTGTAGTTTTTCCCGTCATATTTGATAATCTGAAAAATTGAAATGTCGGTGTCATTTGAAGTTATCTCGTCATATGCCGTTTGCAGTGCATCCGGACAAAACCAGTCATCACCATCCAAAAACATAATGTAATCGCCTGAAGAGGCCTTCAATGCAGCGTTTCTGGATGCACCGGGACCCCGGTTAGACTGATTGATTAGTATGATTCTTGAATCATTGAAGCTTTTGATTATATCCAATGTAGCATCGCCTGACCCGTCATTAACGATAATCAGCTCAAAATCAGTGAATGTCTGATTTAAAACGCTTTCAATCGCTTTTCCGATATATTTCTCTTCATTGAAAACCGGCATGATGACCGAAACCCTAACCATAAAAAACCCTTTAATTATAAAATTATTTGAAATGAATGCTTAAATAGTTATCCTGAATTGGAGATAGCTATAAAAAAAGAAAAAAGAATTATATGATTAAAACGTTTGAGTTCCACTGGAAGGTGAAAGTGATACGCTTTGAGTATCTAAAAGATTACTGTTTGAATCATATAACTTGATTGTTGCATAATCCGGATAATAATGATATGCGTCAGCACTTGTAATATATAGATATCCATCTGAATGAACTGATGCTGGAACCATATTACCATTATTCAAGCTATTGCCGTCACGTGAATAAAAGATTTGAACGATAACGTCTTTACCTGCATTTTCTTTACCTACATAAATAGTTGCATAGGTCTTATCCTCTTCAGCACTGCCTGTCGAGAAGCTTCCTCCCTGTATCTTCATGGAAGTTGACTGGGACTGTGCTGTTTTTTCAGGATTAGAAGAAGCAGCATTAGATTGTTGCTGATTTGAATCTGTATTATTCACATCCTGGCTTTCTGAACCTGCATTAACATTGCTGTTGCTTGAATTTGAATCGCCTGACATATAGATGTATGCAAATGCACCGGCCAACACTACCGCAACAATTGCCAGGGCAATGATGATTATCTTTGTGGTATTGTTATCAGATTCAGTTTTGTTTTTCCCAACGGATTTAATTATTTCATCATGATTAATTGTCTTTTCATCAAGTGGATTGCCGCATTTTTTACAGAATTTGGCTCCCTCAGAGTTTTCCGCATTACAATTAGAACACTTCATTTATCAACACCTAAACATATTAATAGATAATACTATTTTAGTAACAATCTTTAATATATTTAATTGTAAAATGGACATAAAAATAGAAAAAATGTATATGAATGAATTAAAAAAATTCAGTCATAAAATTTACCCAAGAAATCTTTCATTCTTTGGTTATCAGATGAGAATACCTCTTCAGGAGTACCCTCTTCAACAATTACGCCGTCGTCCATGAATATTATAGTATCTGCAACATTACGGGCAAAAGCCATCTCGTGAGTAACTATAACCATTGTCATGTGATTTGCGGCAAGTTCTTTTATAACAGATAGAATTTCACCGGTCAATTCAGGATCAAGCGCTGAGGTCGGTTCATCGAAAAACAGTATGTCAGGATTCATTGCAAGAGCGCGTGCAATGGAAACTCTTTGCTGCTGTCCGCCTGAAAGCTCGCATGGATATGCATCTTCCTTGTCTGACAATCCCATTTGGCTTAAAAGCTTGCGGGCATGTTGAAATACTTCTGTCTTATCTCTTTTCTGTACACGAATCGGTGCATTGGTAATGTTTTTCATCACTGAGTGATGCGGGAATAAATTAAAGTTTTGAAATACCAATCCGAATGTTCCGTCAAAATTAATCTCTCCACTGTCTTCCTGTTCCAAATCGGTGATACATCTGAGCAATGTAGATTTGCCTGAACCTGAAGGCCCTATTATTGCCAATACCTCTCCCCTTTCAACGTTAAGAGAAATATCTTTCAATACTGCATTGTCATCAAAACTTTTTTTAAGGTTTTTAACTTCTAGTAAACTCATAAAATACTCCTCCTATTCATAATAATCCAATCTGCTTTCAATATGTTCCATTATAAATGCAACCAATATGTTGAATACATAATAGAAAACACCTGCTACCAATAAAGCAGCGATTGAAGCGTCTGCAGCTGCAATCTGTTTAGCAACTGTGAACATTTCAGGAATTGCTATAACAAATGACAGGGAAGTATCCTTTACAAGTGTAATAACTTCATTAGTAATGGAAGGAAGAACTACCTTGAATACCTGAGGCAATATAATTATGAAAAATGTCTCAAATTTACTGTAACCTAATACTTGAGCAGCTTCATATTGTCCGCTGTTAATTGATTCTATTCCGCCTCTGTAAATTTCAGCAAAGTAAGCTGCATAGTTTATTGTAAATGCGATAATAACAGCTATAAACCTGTAGTCTGCTGAAAGATTAACTCCGAACACATAATATGGTGCGAAAAATACTACAATTAACTGCAACATCAATGGTGTACCTCTCATAATTGAGATATAAACTTTTGCAATCCATCTGAGCGGTGCAAACTTACTCATTCTTCCTCCGGCAACAACTAAACCAAGAGGAAGAGAGAATAAGAGAGTAAGCAAGAATATCTCAATGGAAGTAACCATACCTCCAAGTAATAATTCAATTACTTTACTTAATATCATATATCCAATTCTCTCCTCTTACTAATTAATTTATGGTTGGATTAAAGCGTCTTCGGAAATTCCGTATTTTTCAGCTATTTTAGCTACAGTACCGTCTTTAAACATTTCATCTAAAGTTTCTTGTACTTGGTCTTTTAATGCGTCATTTCCTTTTTTAAATCCAATTCCGTATTTTTCGGTTGTAATTGACTCATTCAAGATAGAAAATGCACTGGTGTCATTTTTCTGATCTATATCATATTCTGCCACACCGATATCCATAGCTACAGCATCACATGCACCTGATTCAAGGTCCATGAATGCAGTGTTATAGTCAGCAACTTCGGTTAAAGTTGCAAATGTGTCAGCAATAGTTTTGTTGTCACCCTGAAGAGCAGCTAAAGCAGATGAATCTTTTTGTGTTTCTACTGTTTTACCGGATAAATCTGCAATAGAGTTAATGTTTGAGTCTGATTTAACAACAAATATTTGTTTGTTGTCAAAGTATGGGTCAGACCAAAGGTAATCGTTTTCTCTTCCATCAATGGTGAAACCGTTCCAGATACAGTCAATAGAACCAGATTCTAATTCAGCATCTTTGGAATCCCAATCAATTGGTTGTGCTTTGAAAGTCCAGTTGTTTCTTTCACAGACTTCTTTTGCTAAGTCCAAGTCGAAACCAGTGTAACTTCCGTTGTCGTCCTTATATCCGTATGGTGGGAATTCAGAATCGAAACCAACAATGAAAGTTTCGTTGTCATTGCCAGATGCAGTATCAGAACTTCCCAAAAAGTCAAATAAACCTGCGCTTGCAGTACCCATTACCATCAATGATACAATGGCTACTGCTAAAATAAAACCTATTTTTTTATTCATTTTAAAACACCAAATAGTTATAACT
>CAZQWN010000055.1:11280-12763 GCA_964596915.1 uncultured Methanobrevibacter sp. | reverse complement strand
GCTTCTGGTGAAAAGAGTTGTGTTCCTGCATCTAAGGACATAGCAGCAGCTACACAAGGGATACAGAATCCTTTACTGTGTCTGGTTACAACGTGGTTACCGTTGAATAAACCAGGACCTCCACCACCGTAGATGGAGTGACTGAAGAAGGAGAATCCTACAGCTACACCTTCTGCTCTACCATAGTCTAAACCAGGTAAACCAGTAGCGAATTCAAGGTTGTCGTTGAAGTATAATAAAGTAGATGGAATACCTTGAGCAGCACGAGCTGCACCAACGTTAACCATAGTAGCAGCTACAGCACCAGCAGCAGCATATGCGTTCCATTTAGCTGCGTCATCAGTGTTGTAAATAGCGAAATCGGTTAATTGTTCTTCAGGAGCAATAATACCATCAGCTTCTGCACGAGCAATAGTTGCTTGTACAACACTACCGACAGTACCGTCTGCATTATCTTTAACTAAATCATATACTAAATTATCAGCATTTAAACCTTGGTAAGCTAAACCTAATAAGTGTAATCTTTCAAATGAACCTAAAGCATCTGCCATTTCAAACATAGCAGTTTGTTCGAAAATAGCTGCTAATGCAGTTGCTTGGAAAGTGTTTTTCAAGGTTGCAGCAGCGAAGTCGTTTGCTTTTACGTTTCTTAAACCGTAACCTGCACCTTCGAGTTTTTGTGGAATATCTAACATTGTTGCAATGTTGGAACCTTTGTAATCTACAGATTGTGGGTATCTACCTAATACTGCAGCTTTTACGAAGTTTGCATCGTAAATGTCAACATCACAAACATCGATAACAGATTGTACTAAAGCGGAAGCTGAAGAAAGAGCAGCTACAGAGTATTCAGCAGCAACATCAATTCTTTTAGTTGGTACTTGTACTAATAATCTTTTTCCTCCAGAAATTGGCTCTACAGTAGTATCGTCATCTTCGGAAATTTGAATAATTCCTTTCATTTTTTCTGCGATTGCTTCTGCATTATCAACAATAGCGAGATCTAATTCTCTTCCTAAAATTCTGGATTTGTCTCCACCAACGGATCCGGTTTTAACGGATTTTTCAAGTCCTTCTAAGTTTAC
Organism: uncultured Methanobrevibacter sp.; assembly: GCA_964596915.1. Taxonomy (GTDB): domain Archaea; phylum Methanobacteriota; class Methanobacteria; order Methanobacteriales; family Methanobacteriaceae; genus Methanocatella. Next base: position 11,678 of record CAZQWN010000055.1, on the reverse strand, counting down.
TGCAACAGTTCTTTTAACACCTTTTACGATGCTTTGAATTGCAGGGTTTCTGAGTGGACTTATAGCTTCGATTGGTACGTCAGATGCAATTTCATTGCCTCTATCATCGAATAAATCGATTTTATCATCAAACTTTGCCATTTTTTCCCTCCTAAATAAATAGAGTTTAACTAATATACCACTCTCAATGGTAACTTTTTTACCAAATTGAGTATTTAGCTACAAAGCAAGTTTTTGCAATAGCCAGCCATATGGTATACAAATTTTATTTTATTCAAGATATAATATAAAGATTACCTATGAAAACTTTTAGAAAAATATATAAACTATAATAAAAGAAAAATGATTTAAGAAAAATTTCACCAAAAGTAATACTTTTAATTATTTTAAAAAACTCT
>CAZQWN010000055.1:0-11270 GCA_964596915.1 uncultured Methanobrevibacter sp. | reverse complement strand
AGATAAATACATTAGGAGAGTTCACTGAACTCTCTTTTTTTAATGAAAAAAATCATAAAATTAATCTAATTAGAATAAATATTAATTTAAGACATATTTTTAAATATTAAACAAATCATAAACTCCATAATTAAAAATTAAGCAAAATAAAAAATTATTACTTTTAGAAGACTAAGTAATAAATATTACTAAAAGTAATACAAAATTTTTACATGCAAAAACATGTTATTAGTATAAATAAAATGAATAAAGAAAGTATATATTATGCAAGTTGTAGCGGATGTAGGGGGAATACCTGGAAAAGATTGTAACGGATTTTGCAAATATTGTTACTTCAGAAAGGTAAAAGACATTAAAGAATTTGGATGTGCTCATTGTTTACCTAACAGAATTGGTTGTGAAAGATGCAGCAAAGGAGTTTCTGAAACTCAAGGAGCATTTAAATCTCCATTTGAAGTTATGAATGAAGTTCAAAATGCATTAATGATGAGTATGGCGAGAGGAGACATCTCTGCATATATCAGCGGTGGAGGAGACGTGAGTTGTTATCCCCATCTTGAAAACCTAACCGCCAATCTAAATCAATTTTCCATACCTTCAGTATTGGGTTACACCTGCGGAAAAGGAATAACCGATAGCGAAACCGCAACAAGACTAATCAACAATGGCGTTGAGGAGGTTTCATTCACTATTTTTTCATCAGACCCAAAACTTAGAAAGGAATGGGTTAAAGATCCTAATCCTACAGAAGCACTGAAAGCATGCAAAATCTTTTGTGAAAATATTAAATTAACCGGAGCTGCAGTAATCATTCCCGGAGTAAATGACGGAGAAGTGTTACGTGAAACATGCAACTCATTAGAAGAATGGGGTGCAAAAGGTATGCTTTTAATGAGATTTGGAAATACCTTCAATGAAGGATTGATATTGGACAACGGACCAATACTTAAAGACTTTGAATCACAACCCGTTGAAGAGTTTGCAGAACTTGTAAAACAAATCAATAAAGAATACAAGTTTAGAGTAAGCGGAACACCATTATGCGACCCTGAAACAGGAGGACCGTTTGTAATTGCAAGTGCTGAAAATGAAATATTTTTACAGTTCATAAAACCGATTACAGGTGAAGCGACAATCATTACCTCCAAAATTGCCGCACCATTTATCTCAAAAATATTTTCCAAATTAGAAAATGGAGATAATGTTAATGTTGTAGCGGTAGAAAAGGAAATAGCATGCTTAATAACCAAGGAAGATTTGGAAAAACTAGATTTAAGCGAAATAAAACAAGCGGTTATCATTCCCGGAAGGTCATTTGTACACCAACTTGATGCAGAAAGAATATTAAGTGCAGACGGCGTTGAAAGAATCGTGGGCCGTGGACCTGATACATTATCTGTTGATGGAGAATTAAGTATCGATATGACTGATGAAAATGTAATCGAAAGAGAATTGGAACAGTTTAACGATTTGGTTGATGCAGTCAATTTCTTTGGAATGAGAATAATACGTTAGAAAAAAAAGAAAAATTAGTTAGAGTCCTCAATTAATGAACTCTCACTATTGATTTTTACTAAAATGTAATCATACATAAATGATTTTTTAATTTCAGCCAATTGTGATAATTTTTTGCCGTCAATATCAACATTGGCTATTGTATCAGCATACTTATCATAATTTAATTTTACACGAACACCATCCAGTTGTGAAGTTACTGGTGCTGGAGAAATTACATCCTTAATTTCCCTAACCTGATTTTCAATTGCATTTTTAACAACAATAGATGGAACTAATGGCGCATCAAGAGCCATCTCACGTTTTTTATCATTTAATATTTGTTCAATAGTTTCAACCAAAGTATCGAGTGCGCGTATATCTGGACCCCTTCTGAGTCTTCTTGGAATCCTTCCTAACCCTCCAACATATGCATCAGCCCCCGGAAGTTCACTGACATCCATATATGGAGCGCCAGTTACAATTACCGGAATATCAATATCATCATATAAGAAAGCTTTTTCTTTGATGCATTTTTCAAAACTGCCTAAAGCGAAAACTGCAATATCATGTTCCTCAATTAAATTTTTTTCTTCTTCAGTAATTCCTGAAGTTCCTTTTCCATCCCCTCTTGCAAGACCAATCATGTTGTCTTTTGCACCATACTCACGCAAATATTCAGAAATGTCACATGCAGCATGAGGCAAATGATGTCTTGCCAAAGTTGGTGAAACAATAGCAATCTCGGAACCTGCCATTGGAGCAACGGATAGTTTACCTAACAGTTCAGTGGATTTTTCTTCAATTTTATCAGTATCCTCCATCGGAACAGCAATGTTTAAAACAAGCTCCATTTGCTGAATACTTTCCTGAAGAATAAATCCTCCCAAATCTTCAATTAATTCTTTTATTTCTTCACTTTTATGAACTCCACCAGTAAATGTTAATGTTTCATACATATTAACAACTCTCAAAAAATGCAATTTATAATAAATATTATTTTAATTTATATGTTATATTAAAGTTTCTAAAATAGCATATCTAACCTCAATTTTTTCAAACGGGTTTTTAGAAATATCATTGTGAGACGGAATTTCAACAAGGTTTTCGGCTTCTTTTACACTGTCTCTTAAATAATCCGGATAAATCACATAATCAAAATCAGCAGATACAATATTGAAACCTAAATCTATCGCCATATCTCTTAGAAATTCCGAATAGACTTTAACATTGACATTTCGCTTAAAATCAGCATTTAGGTATTTTCTAGCCAAAGGATATTCATCAAAAAACCCTTGAACATCCATATCAGACAGTTCATTTCCAGTGATTTTGGAAACTTTTTTAATGCTTTCAAAAACCTGTTTGGGAGTGTTTATTTTAATGGGAAGTGAATCCATTTCAACTTTGCTTTCAGAAAGAAGTATTGCCAAATCCCCCTCTTCCTCATCTGGAAACTTATTTACGGCATAATCTGTAATGCCTGCTAGCCTTACAATTTCTTCACACATTGGTGTTGTGACAATTTTCATAATAATATTATATAATGTATTAATATAAATTACTTCATGAAAGTTACATTAAGTTTAGAGACAACTATCAGCAGTGATGTTTCAATTATGGTCGATGCTCTAAGAGCCAGTACAACAATTACATTAGCTTTAAACAAATTTGAAAAAATAATTCCCTGCCTTACTCCTGAAGAAGCTTTAAAGCTAAAAGATGAAAATGGTGGAATCATTGCAGGGGAACGTAACGGTGAAAAAATCGAGGGATTTGATGTGGGCAATTCCCCTAAATCTGTTGAAGAATATCGGACAACAGAAAAAACATTAATATTAACAACAACAAACGGAACAAGAATTCTTGAAAATATGAACTCAACAGTTCTTGTAGGATCACTTATTAATGCAAAAGCAGTTGGAGAGGCTTCAGTGAAAATTGCTGAAAACCACATTGACGTGGTCATGGCAGGAGTCAGGGGAGAATTTGCACTGGAAGATTTCCTCGCATCAGGCGAAATCATTTATCAAATTTGCAAAAATTTAGAAAAGTGTGAAGTAAATGAACTGGCAAAGGCTGCAATAATAGCCAGCCGAGATTATAACTCTTTAAAATCAGGGTTTTACAATTCCAGGTCCGGGAAACGTTTGGCAAAAATTGGATATAAAGACGATGTAACTTGCTGTTGTCAGAAAAACATTAGTGAAAATGTGGCAATATACGAGAATCATGAATTAAAATTAATTAAAGATTAACTTTATATATTTAAATTTCATAATATTAGATGAATAATAAATTTTAGAGAAGTGTTAGTTTTGAAAAGAGAATGTTTAACCATAATCGGTACTGCACATGTATCGGCGAATAGTGTTGAAGAGGTTAAAGATGCAATTTACGAGCAACACCCAGAAGTGGTGGCTATTGAACTCGATAGAGGAAGATATATTCGCCTTAAGGAAGAACTGGCCGGAATTGAACGAGATGACACAATTTCAGTAACTAACATAATTAAAGAAAATAAAGTAAGTTTATTTTTAACAACAACACTTCTCAGTTATTTTCAATCCAAAGTCGGAGAAGACGTAGATGTCAAGCCAGGATCAGAAATGGTTGGAGCAATTGAAGCCTGTGAAGATTTAAAAATTCCCGTTGCATTAATAGACCGTGACATCGGTACAACATTACAAAGAGCTTTAAATAAAATGGGTTTTGTTGAAAAAGCCAAATTCATATATGGGCTAATAGCTTCAGTTTTAGGATTTGGCGATGAAGAGGACGTGGATATTGAAGATCTTAAAAATCCGGAAAACATTGATGAATTAATGGAAATGTTTAAGGATGAGGCTCCAAGTGTCTATGAAGTTCTCGTGCATGAAAGAGATGCATATCTCGCTGGAAGATTACTTCAATTACCTCAAGACCATGTCATCGCTGTTGTTGGTGCAGGACACCAGCCCGGAATTGAAAAATATTTGGATAACCCTGAAACATTGCCCCCATTGGAGGAATTGGAAAAAATCAATGATAAAAAAGGCATTCCATGGCTTAAAATATTTTTGGCATTAATCCCAATATTATTTGTTGTGATATTTTTTCTGGCATTTTTTAATGGGATAAATATAGCATGGAACATTTACGATTTTATAATTATAAGCATGATAATGGGATTCATCGGCTCAATACTTTCCGGATCAAAAATTCAATCCGCAATTGTCGGAGGAGTCGTGGCCCCATTGACAATCATACACCCATTGCTTGCTGCAGGATGGTTTTCCGGGTTGACTGAAGCAAAATTTAGAAAGGTAAGGCAAAGAGATATCCAAAATTTAGTCCATATCGAAAGTTTCAGAGATTTATGGAACAATAACATCATAAGAATTCTTTTAGTGGTTGTCGGCACTAATTTAGGAGTTACAATTGCAACTTTGGTGATTTTACCATCACAAGTATTCATACCATTATTCCTGAAAATATTCGGAGGATAATGATAATTTTATATAATATACCGATTAAATAATAATTACTATTAATTTTAAATGGATAAAATATCATGTATCTTATATTTCGTTGCGACTGCGGTCGTGTATTATATGCAAAAGAAGGAGTGGCAACACGCAAATGTGTTTGTGGAAAAACATTGAAGGTTAAACAGAGAAGAATATTCAAGAAAGTTGCTACAAGAGAAGATGCATCATATGCAGTGCAACAAATGCAGGATGAGATATACGGCAATACTGGTTTTATGAAAGCTAGTGATTTATAATTTTTAATGGTTTGTTAAAAATGATTGGAACGGCATTCGAGATAATTATAATATTAATTTTAATAATTTTAACAGGATATTTATCAATGGCCGAATTGGCTGTTGTATCCGTAAGAAAAGCAAAATTACAAAAATACTTGGAAGAAGGAAACCAAAACGCACAGATTGTTTTTGATTTATTAGAAGATCCCAATGAATTTTTATCCACAGTTCAAATTGGTATCTCACTTATTGGTGTTTTAACAGGGGCATTTGGTGGAGTAACATTAGCAGAACCTCTCTCCAAATTAATTTCATTTGTTCCATACAGTGAACAGGTCAGCGTGGCCATTGTCGTTATTGTAACCACATACTTAACTTTAGTCATTGGAGAAATTGTTCCTAAAGTCATTGCATTAAATGACCCTGAAAGAGTTTCCCTAAAAGTCGCAAAAAGCATGGTGGTTTTATCAAAAATTTCTAAACCCGTTAGTTTCATCCTTGCTAAATCCAGCAGTTTTCTTTTATGGTTAATGAGAATCGAAAATAAAAACGATGATTTAGTTACTGAAGAAGAAATTGAATTGATGATTAAAGAGGGACGGGAAGACGGAACTATTGAAAAAGAGGAAGAAGACATCATCAAAAGGGTTTTCAAACTTGACGACCAAAAAGTTGAGAGCATAATGACTCCCAGAAATGAAATCATTTGGATTGATTTGGAAGATGACAGAGAAATAAACAAAGTTAAAATCGTTGAAAGTAGAAGGTCTATTTTCCCAATTGCTTCAGGTGAACTGGATGATTTTATTGGAGTGGTTCAAGCAAAAGACATTCTTTCTGCAATGTTTAATGAAGATGAATTTGATGTTCATAAAATCGTGAAAGAACCTCTAGTGGTTTCCGAACATCTGGAAACATTGGAATTATTGAAAGAATTTAAAGAAAATCAGGAATATGTTCACATGTCCCTTGTAGTGGATGAATTCGGTAGCGTAGAAGGATTAATAACTTTAAACGATTTACTTGAAGGTATTGTTGGAGACATCCCAGGCATTGATGAAGAGGATGAACCTCAAGCAATCGAAAGGGATGATGGAACTTGGTTAATTGACGGAAGATATCCTATTGACAAGTTCAAGAAATTATTCGACTTCAAAGATTCATTGCCTGATGAAGATGAAGACGGATACACTACCGTTGCGGGATTCATCTTAAGTATCAGCGGAACAATACCTGATGAGAAAGACAAATATGACTGTGGAAGATTCATCTTTGAAATCATTGATATTGACGGTCACCAAATTGATAAAGTTTTAGTAACTGATTTAGGACCACAAGAAGAAATTAAAGAGGAATAATATGGACGCATCAATCATATTACAAATTGTTTTATTAATTGTTGGATTCGTATTTTTAATTAAAGGTTCGGATATTTTTGTTGATGGTGCAAGCAGTATTGCATCACTTTTAAAAATTCCAACAATAATTGTTGGTTTAACCATTGTTGCATTCGGAACCAGTGCTCCAGAAGCGGCAGTTTCCATTACTTCATCATTAACCGGAAACAATGCAATGGCAGTCAGTAATGTAATCGGAAGTAACCTATTCAACATGCTAATGGTTATAGGTGTTGCGGCATTGCTCAGTGAGTTATTAATGGAAAAAAGTGTTTTAGAAAAAGATTTGCCTTTCCTTGTAGGCATTACAATATTATTTGCAATATTTATTTTCATCGGATGGGACATTACAAATATTGAAGGAATAATATTGTTATTAATATTGGTTGCATATATTTACTATCTTGTCAGAAGCGCTAAAAAATCCAAAGGCAGTGCAGTAGTGGAAAAACCAAAGTTATCCCTTCCGAAAAGTATAATTTTCATACTCCTCGGACTTGCAGGAATCATTATTGGTGGAGATTTAGTAGTAAACAGTGCATCAGAGATAGCAATTACATTTGGAATGAGCGAAACATTAGTAGGTTTAACCATCGTGGCAATAGGTACCTCTTTACCGGAACTTGTCACTTCACTTACCGCTTTAAAGAAAGGCGAAAATCAAATTGTTATAGGTAACGTTATCGGATCAAACATCTTCAACATCTTGTTCGTATTAGGTGCAAGTAGTGCAATCAGTGCAATACCACTTGATTCCAGAATGTTAACAGATGTACTATTCATGATATTCGTTACAGTATTATGTTACATCTTTGGTAAAACCCAGGACAAATACGATAAAAAAGAAGGTGCAATTTTAGTTATACTATTTATTGCTTATATGGTCTTTGCTATTTTGAGAAATTAAATCTTTTAGCTCACAAGCCTTACAGACATTAGAGGAAGTCGGTTCACCACAGACATCACATTCATTAAGGCTTGTGGAAATATCATTTTCAAAAGTCAAAATCTTTTGGAATGATTCCATCACATTATTTTTTACACCGGGATATTTATCCTCACTAACGTTCAGGAATTCCTTTATTTTAGCCCTTAAAGACAAATGAGAATATGGGCATTCATCCAAATGAATATCAATATTATTCAAAACTGCCCACATACCTACCTCTTTTTCAGGAGTATTCCACAAAGGTTTTATCCTTGGAACCAATTTAGGATGGATAACATCCAATTCCGGGCCAAACTTAGAGAATTTGATTGTGTCCCCCCGTGCGAAACTCATTAAAAATGATTGAATCTCATCATCAAGATTATGTCCTGTAGCTATTTTAACAGCACCTAATTCATAAGCAGTCTTATTTAAAATGTTTCTTCGAAAAACACCACATGGAATGCATGCACTTTTAAAATCCTGATAAATATCATCCAAAGCAAATCCTTCTTCATCTTTAAATGACTTTTGAACAAGTTTGACACCCAATTCAGAGGCATTATTAACAGCTGAATCAATACCATGTTGCCTATATCCATCAATGCCTTCATCCACACTGATTGCAACTAAGTCAAAGTTTAAAAACTCCTGATAATATTTTAGCGCATGAAGTGTCAGTACACTGTCCTTTCCACCCGAAAGTGCAACAGCTATCAATTCACCTTCCTTGATTAATTCATAATCAGAAATTAAATTATTAATTCTTGTAAAAATCTTTTCATTAAATTCTTCTTTGTTTAATTTAACCATTACTAAATTAATTTATACAAAGATAAATAAATAATTTTATCAAGGTGAAAAAAATGATAACATGTGATTTTGCAATATTACCCGTTGGAACTGAAACTACCGAATGTAAAGACTATGTGACTGCTGCAGTACAATCAATTAAAGATTCCGGACTTAACTATCAGTTAACCGGAATGGGAACTCAGATTGAAGCTGAAAATTTAGAAGAACTTTACTCCGCAATAGCCACAGCTCAAGAAGCTATTTTTGAACTTGGACTGGGAAGAGTTTACACCGTTATAAAAGTAGATGACAGAAGAGACCTTGAAAACAGGACTTTGGACGCTAAAGTCGATACCGTCAACAAAATGTTAAAATAGAAAAAAAGAAAGTTAGAATTAATCTAACTCATTAGAAGCTGTCTTTACAGAATCGATAACTAAATCCAAATCTTCTTTTGTAAGTGATGGATGTACTGGAAGTGAAATAACATTATCGGCTGCAAGTTCAGCATTTGGACAATTTCCAGAAATACCAAATTTTTTGTAAATTGGCTGGTTGTATAATGGGATTGGATAGTGAATACCAGTTCCTACACCACAATCATTAATTATGTCAACCCACTCATCCCTATCTCCTTTTTCTACTCTAATGGTATACTGGTGATATACATGCTTTGATCCATATGCACAGTAAGGAGTGATAACTCCGTCAACATCTTTTAAACCTTCATTTAAATATGCTGCATTTTCAATTCTTTTATCGTTAAATCCATCAATTTTATCTAATTGTGCTAAACCAATTGCCGCTGAAATATCAGTCATTCTAAAATTATATCCTATTTCATCATGATGATATCTAATACTTGCCCCATGTGCTCTGAATACTTTCGCATTATCCGCCAAGTCTTCATCATTTGTTGTGATAATTCCGCCTTCAGAAGTGGTCATATTTTTTGTAGGATAAAAACTAAAACAAGCCATATCACCTATACTTCCAACTTTTTCACCATTGCAAGTTGCTCCATGAGCTTGTGCTGCATCTTCAATAACACTTAATCCGTATTTTTCAGCAATTTCATTAATTTTATCCATATTTGCTGCTTGACCATATAACTGTACAGGCAAAATAGCTTTAGTATTTTCAGAAATTAAATTTTCAATTGAATTGGGGTCAATAGTATATGTTTTTAAATCAATATCTGCAAATACCGGCTTAGCCCCAGTGTATAAAATTGAATTTCCACTAGCAATAAATGTAAATGGAGTGGTAATTACCTCATCACCTTCACCAATACCACATGAAAGCAATGCAACATGCAAAGCAGCTGTTCCGGAATTAACCGCAATACCATAATCCGCTCCAACCCATTCAGCGAATCGTTCTTCAAATTCCGCAACTTTAGGTCCTTGAGCAATCATTCCTGATTTAAGAACTTCAACCACATTTTCTATTTCTTCGTCTCCAATTATTGGTTTTGCAATAGGAACTTTGATATTTGACACATTCATCACCAATTAGATTTAAATTTACTATACTAATATTTAAATCTAATAATATTTAAAACATTACTTAATTAATCAAAACCATTAAGAGTGAAACACATGGATGAATATAAAATTAAAAGTATTGAAGAGGGATTGACTAAAATAGAATTTCCGGAATTTGATAAAGTTTCATCTGATGCACCCGTATTTTACAACCCCCACATGGAATTAAACAGAGATTTGTCAATACTTGCATTGCAGGTATATCAAAATGAAGTGCAACGAGACATTGACATTTGTGATTTATTCGGCGGAAGCGGAATAAGAGGCATCCGTTATAAAAATGAAATTGAAGGTGTTGGAAATGTCCATATAAATGATATTAGTGAAACTGCAAACCATTATGAAAGACATAACATTGAATTGAATAATTTAAAAGATATAGAAGTGCACCAACATGATGCAAGTATGTTTTTAAGAATGAAAAGAGGCCAATTTGATGTTATAGACATTGACCCCTTCGGAACCCCATCCCCCTTTCTGGACTCTGCAGGCTACTGTGCAGGCAGAAATTCATTATTATGCGTGACTGCAACAGATACCTCTGCATTATGTGGAACTTATAAAGAGCCATGTATCCGCAAATATAACGCTAAACCATACAAAAGTGAATATTGTCACGAAACGGGCATAAGAATATTGGCAGGATTTGTTGCATTGACCCTTTCAAAATATGCAAAATATATTGATGTGAAAATGTCCCACAGCACCGAACATTATATGAGATTATACATCATTGTTAAAAAAGGATCTAAAAAAACTGATGAAAGTTTAAAAAATCTGGGATATATTAGTCACTGCAAAAATTGCCTTCACAGACAAACCAGCCATGGCCTGGCAAGTTCTGTTGATGACATTTGTCCTGTTTGCGGTGAAAAATTAATCCATGCAGGACCATTATGGTTAGGGGATATTCAAGATAGTGAATTTATACAAAAAATGATTGATGAAGCTGAAAATAAAAAAATCAACACGAAAAAACAAGCATTGAAATTATTAAACAGTTGTCTTATAGAATCTGATGCACCTATAACTTTTTATGACATTCACAAAGTGTGCAAATCTTTAAAAATTAGTGCTGCCAAACTAGATTTAATTTTTGATGAAATGAAAAAAGAAGGATTTCTTACAATCAAAACCCATTTTAATCCACTCGGAGTGAAAACTGATGCATCAATCAAAGACCTTGAAAAAATTTTACTTAAACTAGAACCTAAATAATAATTTAATGTTACAAATTATTGTAAAAAAGTGTAACAAAAATTACATTTTACATACAAATAATATACAATAACCAAATATTGAAATACATATAAATAAAACTATAATAAAAAGATTCCTGTAATAAAATTTTAAATAAAAAT
>CAZQWN010000054.1:0-12802 GCA_964596915.1 uncultured Methanobrevibacter sp. | reverse complement strand
TATCATTATTTATCATTAACATTTATAAGGTATCTTTTATATATCTAATAATATTATTAGTTATGGGTGAAAACATGTTAACATCTGTACAAAAGGAAATTTTACAAACATTAATAAATTTATATCAATCCTCTAATGGCAAATCTATTAAGGGTGAAGACATTGCTGAGGTTATGAATAGAAATCCTGGAACAATCCGTAACCAGATGCAGTCTCTAAGAAGTCTGGGTTTAGTTAAAGGTGTGCCGGGTCCTAGAGGTGGATATAAACCAACTATCGAAGCTTATCATTCTTTAAACATTTCTGTTTCCGATAGTGATTCTAAAGTGCCAATTTATAAGAATGGTGAAAAATTGGCTGATGTATCAGTTGCTAGGATAGAATTTACAAGTGTTCCGCAACCGACAGAATGTGAAGCTGCAATTAAGGTTTTAGGGAGCATAAAGGATTTGAATTTGGGAGATATTGTCCGGATTGGCCCGACTCCAGTGAATAATTTGGGAGTGATGGGAACAATTGTAGGAAGGGATGATATGGACAATATTCTTTTAGTCGATACCACTACAATCAGAAGCATTCCTAAAAAAACTGTGGGAGATATTGCGAGTAAGGATGTAATATCATTTAAATTGGATTGTTCAGTAAAGGAAGCTGCTCGTAAGTTGGCAGCAAATGAAATCGATGGGGCGCCCGTAATTAAAGACGGTAAGGTTGTTGGAGTGTTTACAGTTACTGATTTGGTTCAGGCATTAGCTGACGATAATGAAGATAAAACCGTTGGGGAAATTATGTCTCCGAATGTCGTAATAGTTAATGAAGATTTGAAAATAGCCAATGCGATTGAGGTCATGCTTAAAAAGTCAATTTCCAGATTGATTATAGCTGACAACGACCAAAACTTACTTGGAATTGTTACAAGAACTGACTTGATTGACAGCATTACCAATTTAGAGCAATTTCCAATAATTACAAATTAATTTTATTTTGAGTGATTTAATGAAAGTTAACCAAATTAATGTTGATAATGATATGAGCGTTCTGGATTTATTAAATCAGTTTGATGAGTCAGGTGTATTGGGAGCGGGTAGAGTAGCTCGTGCATGCAATATATTGGCTGACATGATTCAGGATGATGATATGAATGTATTCTTAAGTCTTGGAGGGCCTTTAATACCGGGTGGTATGAGGAATATCGTTTCAAAAATGATTAATGAAGGGCATGTCGATTTAATCGTTTCAAGCGGAGCAAATATTACCCATGATTTGGTTGAGGCTTTTGGAGGCTCCCATCATCGCCATGAAGGAAAAGACGATGAAGATTTAAATGCTGAAGGAATAGGTAGAATTGCAGATATCAATGTGGGATCTGATGATTTCGCAATATTTGAAAGTGAAATAACAAAAATATTTGAAAAGATATCACAGGAAAAGAAGGTCGTCTCAATTCAGGAACTGATTCATGATATCGGGCTTTTGGTGGATGATGAAAATTCATTTGTAGCGAATGCCGCCCGAAATAATGTTCCTATATTTGCGCCGGGTCTTATTGATTCCATGATGGGTCTTCAGCTGTGGATTTTCTCACAGGACCATGACTTTACAGTCAGCGCTGCAGGAGACATGCCGTTATTGTCAGATATTGTATTTGGCTCTCAAAAGGTAGGGGCTGTGCTTTTGGGTGGAGGTCTGACAAAACATTATACCTTGGCATCCAATGTGATTACAGGGGGGCTTGATGCTGCTATCCAGATTACTATGGACCGGCCTGAGGCAGGCAGTCTTGGCGGAGCCCCTTTGGAAGAGGCAAAGTCCTGGGCAAAGGCAAGATGCGGATCAAGTCTGGCCAGTGTAGTGGGTGATGTTACTGTTATTTTCCCATTAATTTATGCGGCGACATTAGATAAAATTGGGCGTGATTAGTTGAGTTATATAATTTTAGCTATTTTATTTATACTGTCCGGATTTTTCATGAAATATTCGGATGATTTATTTGATGTTAACGGTAATTTGGCTTTTGCAAGTGTATTTGGAGTCTTTTGCGGGATTGCATCAGCTTTAGCTTCGCTATACAGTGTTGAGGCAGCATATATTTTCATAGCTATTCTAATAGGTAATATATTGGCTCTAAAAGTAGACGGATTGCATCATATTATCACGTTAATAATATATATTGTGATTTTGCTGATTGGCGGCATTCCAGATTTGGGTTTGGTTATTTTACTGATATGTATTTTAGGAGTACTTGCAGATGAAATAGGTCATGAGTTAATAAGTAAAGTTACACAAAACAAGTTTTTGAATCTATTTTTTGAATATAGGTTTGTATTTAAAATTGTAGTGTTCTTGCTTGCAGTTTGCGGCGTATTCAGTTTTTGGATATTCGTTTGCTTTATATTGTTTGAATTGTCCTATACATTTGCAGGAATATTGTTTGAAAATGCAAATTAAAAAAGAAGTTAAAAAAGGAATATTTAATTCCTTTCTATTTTTATATTTATTCGCCGAGTTCGATACCCATTTTAGCAGCTACTCTAGCGAGTAATACGGTAACGATTACTGCAACAATGGTTACAACAATAGCGTAAATGAATAAACTTGGAAGTGCGTCTCCAGTACCGATGAATTGTTCAATCAATTTTTGGATTGCATCGTTCCATGCTAAACCTGCAACAAATGCGAATGCAGTGGTAATTAATCCTAAGATTGTTTCCATGATTAATTTTGTTACTTCGGATGCCATTCTTTTCACCTCGTTAAAATTATTCTGTTCAATGATAATAAGAACAATAATATTTTTGTTTGTTTTAATTAAAATAGTTTAGCTTTAATTTAAGGATTCGATTAATTTTTCACATGCTTCCTTTGGATTGTCTGATTCATATATGCTTCTTCCAACAATTATTGCATTTGATATTTTCAAAGTTTTCTTGCCGTCTCCTCCTTGCTTTCCAACACCTGGAGAGATAATATATGCATCTTCACCGACAATACGGCGAATATCTGCTAGTCTGTCAAGTCTTGTGGCCGGTGCTACATAGTTTGCAATTCCCATGTCAACTCCCATTTCGGCTATTGCGTCCGCATTTTTCTGCAGGAACATTTTAGCTCCGGGATGTGACATTTCGGTAAGCAAAAACAGTTCCTTTTCGTATTTGTCCGCCACATCAAGACATGCCTGAACGCTGTCTGATCCAACAAATCCATGACATATTATTGCATCTGCTCCTGCCTTGAATGTCTCTTCACATATTTTGGAGTTTGTTGCATCGATATCGGCTACCTTAAAGTCACAAATGACCTTAAATCCAAATTTATCCTTCAGTTTTCCTATGATTTCAAGACCTTCTGCAAGTGCAAGCGGGTAGCCTATCTTTATTGTGTCGACATATTCCTTGATGGACTCACATATTGTTATGGCTTCACTTTCACTTCCTACATCAAGTGCCAAAATCAAGTTGTTTTTTATATCCATGTTATCATCTTTGTTCTTTTATCTATTAAATATATTAGGTTTACCTAAATTTTGTTTACTTAACTACTAATAATATTTATATATGATAAAGTATATAATAACATTATCAATAAAACTTTAATAATTTTTAATTATAATTTAAATTTTTATTGTGCTATTTATCAATAGATTTTGATAGGTTATTTGGAGGAAATTATTTATGCATATTATGGAAGGGTTTTTACCTCCTATGTGGTGTGCTGTTTGGTATATTATAGCAATACCCGTAGTTGCGTACGGACTCTATAAAATTAAAAAGGTAGTAGATGAAACTCCTGAATCTAAGGCTTTACTTGCAGTAAGTGGAGCATTTATGTTCGTTATTTCATCCTTGAAATTACCGTCTGTAACTGGAAGTTGCTCTCACCCAACGGGTAACGGTTTAGGTGCGGCATTATTTGGTCCTGCAGCTACCGCTGTTTTAGCAACTATCGTATTAATCTTCCAAGCGGTTTTACTTGCTCACGGTGGATTAACTACTTTAGGAGCAAACATAGTATCTATGGGGATAGTAGGTCCTTTAGTAGGTTGGCTTGTATACTTAGCACTTAAAAAAGTTGGATGCCCATCCAAGATTAACATATTTTTCATAGCTTTCATTGCTGATTTTGCGACTTATCTTGTAACAGCAGTACAATTAGGTTTAGCATTCCCTGAACCAAACACTATTGCGGCTATTACAAAATTCTTCTTAATCTTCGCTCCAACTCAATTGCCATTAGCTATTGCTGAAGGTTTATTAACCGTAATCATTTGGAATGGTTTAATGACTTACAAACATAAATTGCTAAATAAATTAGGAGCTATTGCTGATAATGAATTAACTAAAGGTGAATAAAATGAAATATGAAAATATTATTTTATTTATTATTGTTCTAATAATCTTGATAGTTCCTCTTGCAATGTATTCGGGTTTAGGTGAAGACCAGGGATACTTTGGAGGTTCTGACGATCAGGGGTCAGATGGTGTTTCTGAAACTGGATACGAACCTTGGTTCAATTCATTTTGGGAACCGCCAAGTGGTGAAATAGAAAGTTTATTATTTGCTGTCCAAGCAGCTATAGGGGCAATCATCATCGGTTACGTCTTTGGCTACTGGAGAGGACAAGATAAAAAAGAGTAAATCAATTCTTTTTTATTTTTCTTATTTTTTTAGGGATGATTTTAATTGAAATTTGATATTGATTATATTGCACATAATAACAGATTGACCGATACTGATGTTTATTTAAAATTAGCAGTATCACTAGTTTTAATGATTGTCACATTAATCCTAAACAATTTGGTTCTGGATATTGTAGTATTTGTTTTAATGGGAATATTGGTATTGGGCGTTGCAAGGATTTCTTTTAAAAATTATCTTAAGTTTCTAACAATTCCAATTATATTTGCTGTAGTTACATGCGTATTCTTAATATTCTTCTTTGGAAGCGGCAAAGTAATATTTGATACAGGAATATGGGGTATTGTCGTAACACAATCCTCTCTTGATTTAGGTATTACAACATTCTGTCGCTGTTTTGCATGTTTCTCATGTTTAGGATTCTTAACATTGACAACACCTATTGCGGATTTATTACAATGTCTGCATACAATCAAAGTTCCTGTACTTTTCATCGATATTTCTCTTTTGATGTACAATACAATATTCATATTCTTAGAACAGTTATCAACAATGAGAAATGCACAGGAAACAAGACTCGGATATGTCGGTTCAAAAAGTACCTACAAATCATTGGGAATGTTATTCAGTAATTTGTTCTTCAGGTCACTTGACAAAAGTGAAACACTTCAATGTTCTTTAGATTCTAGATGTTATCAAGGATATCTACCGGTATACAAACCTGACAGGAGTGAAAAATAATGTTAAAGGCAGATCATATCAGTTATTCATACGATGACGGAACACAAGCTTTAATTGATGTTAATCTTGAAGTAAAAAAAGGAGAAATTGTATCTCTTTTAGGTAAAAATGGTGCTGGAAAATCCACATTATTCCTGCATTTCAATGGGATTTATAAAGCAGACAAGGGTAAGATTATCATTGATGGTGAAGAATTAAAGCACGACAAGAAAAGTCTAATTAAATTTAGACAAAAGATAGGAATTGTTTTTCAAAATCCTGATGACCAGCTATTCGCTCCGACTGTTGAGGAAGATGTGGCATTCGGACCTTTAAATTTAGGCTTATCTCAAGAAGAAACACAAAGAAGGGTCACTGATGCACTTAAAAAAGTTGGAATGGAAGGTTTTGAAAGGAAAGCTCCTCACCATTTGAGTGGGGGGCAAAAGAAGAGAGTGGCTATAGCTGGAATATTGGCTATGCAACCTCAAATAATGGTTTTGGATGAACCTACTTCAGGACTGGATCCAAAAGGTGCATCTGATATACTCAAATTATTATATGAGCTTAATGCAGAAGGAATGACTATCGTAATATCAACTCATGATGTGGATTTGGTACCGATTTATTCAAGCAAGGTTTATGTGATAAGTGCAGGTCAAATTGTTAAAAGCGGAACTCCAAAAGAGGTATTTGGAGACATAGAGTTAATCAGAAAAGCTAATTTAAGACTTCCAAGAGTTGCTCATTTGTTTGAAATTTTAGATAAGAGGGATGGTTTTGAATTGAATGGAAATTATCCATTGACTATTTCCGAAGCCAGGAAACTTGCTAACGAATTGCACAACAAATAATTTTTTTTTAAATCAGATTTTTTTCATAATTTTAATGTCGAAAGTATTACTGTCAGTAATAATCCATAATACTTTCGTAATTTTAACTAAACATTTATATTATTAAAGACATATTTTTCCATAAGGTGAAATTTACATGAGAATTGGAATTTGTGATACAACATTCGCTCGCTTTGACATGGCATCAGCAGCCATTGATGAGCTTAAAAACAACGCTTATGATTTAAAGATAATTCGTGAAACGGTTCCGGGTGTAAAAGATTTGCCGGTAACTGCAAAAATTCTCATTGAAGAGGAAAACTGTGATATTGTAATGGCACTTGGAATGCCCGGTCCTATGGAAAAAGATAAGATGTGTGCTCACGAGGCATCAACAGGACTGATAAATGCACAGCTAATGACTAACACACATATTTTAGAAGTGTTTGTCCATGAGGATGAAGAAGAAGATCCGGTAGAGCTTGCAAAGC
The DNA here is from genome assembly GCA_964596915.1 of uncultured Methanobrevibacter sp. GTDB lineage: Archaea > Methanobacteriota > Methanobacteria > Methanobacteriales > Methanobacteriaceae > Methanocatella. The sequence continues at coordinate 6,123 of CAZQWN010000054.1, read as the reverse complement.
TTGCAGAAAACAGAGCTCGTGAACATGCACAAAACCTAATTAAGATGATGTATCATAGAAAGGCAATGAGGAAAGAAGCTGGAATGGGAATGCGTGAAGGAAAAGATGATGCAGGACCATTATAACAAGGTGTACAATGGAATATGAAATAACTAAGGAAGATAAGGATGCCACATATGTTGTTCTTCCGGCATATAATGAGGCGACAAGAATCCAACCTGTAATCGAAGCCATTGCAAAGAAAGGATATAATATGGTAATTGTCAATGACGGTTCCTCAGACAATACTCTGGACGTTATTCTTGAATCTAAACAGGAATATCCCGACAAGGTTCATGTCTACTCTTTGATTATCAATCGTGGAGTTGGCATTGCAACCCAAACAGGATTTGATGCTGTTTTAAAATACAATCCGAAATATATCGTCAGCATGGATTCTGACGGTCAGCATTCAGCCGATGATTTGGATAATGTCATTAAACCACTGGTTACAGGAGAAGCACAGGCAGTAATTGGAGTAAGGCCGCTTGAAGACATGCCAAGAAGCAGAAACTATGCCAATGCGATAATGAATCTCCTTACTAGGATATTTTATAGGGTGGACGTAAGCGATTCACAAACAGGTTTCAGGGCAATAACCCGTGAAGCATTGGAAAAGATTAGTATAAATGCTACAGGATATCTTATCTCTTCAGAATTCATACGTGAAATCAATGAAAAGAATATTCCATTTGCAGAAGTTCCAATTGAAACAATTTACACTCCTGAAACTCAGGCTAAAGGCACAAATGTTACTGTTGCAATTAAAATTTTGCTTCAAATGATTAAACATCAATTTTAAGGTGATAATATGTTTTTATATTCTTTAATATTTCCGATAATTTCTATTTTAGCCATAGTATGGTTTGCATTCAGATATTTAAAGGGAAAAAATTCTTTTTTCACAACAATATTATGGTCTATTTTTTGGATAATTGTATCTATATTTTCACTTTTCCCAAATTTAAGTAATCAGTTTGCCAAGTTGGTAGGGATAACCCGTGGTTTAGACTTTATAATCATTTTAGTATTCATAATATTGTTCTATACCGTTTTAAGATTATACTTTATTGTGGACAAACTGCAAAATGACTTGAATACTGTTGTAAAAGAAGTAGCAATACAAAACGAAATCACTCTTGATGATGAAGAGGAATAGGTCATGTTATATTTTAGAGGATGTACTGCACGGGAACGTGAAACAGATATAGCCAGTGCAACCGAAAGGCTTTTAGAAATTGCAGGAGTGGATTTCCATACATTGGATGATGAAAAGTGCTGCGGATCTTTTTTACTTCGAACCGGCTTTGTCGATGAGGCAACCGAACAGATTAAAAAGAATACTGAAGTTTTTAAAGGCCAAAAAATAATTACTTCCTGTGCCGGATGCTACAAGACATTGAAAGAGGACTATGACGGTTTGGATGTAATTCATATTTCACAATTATTAAATGAATTAATCAATGAAGGCAAGCTCAATTTGTCTAAAATGGATTTGGATGTTACCTATCATGATTCATGCCATCTTGGCCGTCACTGCAATGTTTTTGATGAGCCAAGGGAAGTCATAAGGTCAGTTGCCAATCTGATTGAAATGGAAAACATGCGTGAAAACAGCCTGTGCTGCGGTGCAGGTGGAGGCGTTAAGTCTGCATATCCAGAAATTGCAGGTCAAATGGCAGCTTCAAGGCTCGCCCAGGCAAAGGAAACTGGTTGTGAAACTTTGGTGACTCCATGCCCTTTTTGCAAACTTAACTTGAAAAATGATGAAATGGAAGTTTTGGATTTGACTGAATTTTTAGTGAAATATGGTGATATAGATGGAAAATAGCGAACTTGAAACCATGAGGAAATCATTCAATACAGTCAAAAGCAGATCAAACACCATCAAGGATTCACCGTCCGTCAAAAGACTAATAAAAAGGGTTCAGGAAATCAAAATGTATTCCATTGAAAACAATGAAGAATTGCTTAATCGGGCTTTGGAATCCTTCAAGCGCAATGGCATTGACTTTAAAATAGCTGATACTGCACAGGATGCGCTCGGAATCATTGATGAATTGCTCAATGAATATAATTGCAATACTATAGCTAAGGCAAAATCCAATACTCTGGGTGAAATCAATCTTAAAAACCATCTGAAAGGTACCGGCATCGATGTTGTTGAAACAGATTTGGGTGACAGGATTCTGCAGCTTAAAAAAACTGACAACAGGCCCGTTCATCCGACAGGACCTGCTTCCCATTTGAACATATCAAGAATCACTGACATTGTCAATGAATCATTGGATACTGATGTCAATCCGGAGGCCAGACAGATTATGGAAACCGTCAGGCATGATGTTTTAAAACGTCTTGAAAATGCCAACGTAGGTATAAGTGGAGCAAACGCTATAGCATCTGAGGAAGGGTCCCTTGTAATGGTGCACAATGAGGGCAATATTTCAATAGTTTCACTTAAAGATTTGCATATAATTGTAGCAGGATTCGATAAAATTGTACCTACTTTGGAAGATGCAATCTCTGTTGTGAAACTCGAGACAATTTTCGCCACAGGAAACTATGTGACATCATATATGAATGTGATTTCAGGACCGTCAAAGACTGCAGACATCGAGAAAAAACTCCTCAAAAATATGTACGGTGCTGAAAAGGTTGTTGTAATAATTTTAGACAACGGAAGAAGCGCTGCAACACCTGAATGTTTATATTGCATCGGATGTGGAAACTGTGTCGTCCACTGTCCGGTATATAATGCTGTCGGAAACGAGTTCGGATTCAACAACTATCTGGGCGGACGTGGAGTTGCAATGTCAAAGTTCATTGAGGATGATGAGACATGCTACGATTCAGGGCTTTACATGTGCACATTATGCGGATTATGTACTTTAAACTGCCCGGTAGCTATTCCCACAAATGAAATTATTGAAAACATGAGAAAATTATCAACGGATGTTGGATTTTATCCTAAGGCTCATGGTGTAATTAAAGACAATGTTAAGGAAAATGACTCTCCTTATTAATTCTATTTTTTTTAAAAAAATTTCTAAAAATCAATAATATTATAAGTAATAAGGAAGTAATATTATTATATTATAATATAATATTGGAGGAAATTTATGCTTCTATTAATAAGTCCTATAAATCGTGAAGAAGCTCTCGAATCTATTAAAGGAGGAGCAGATATTGTTGATGTGAAAAATCCTAAGGAAGGTTCTTTAGGTGCTAATTTCCCTTGGGTCATTAAAGAAATCAGGGAATTGACTCCTGAAGACAAACTTGTCAGTGCAACCTTAGGGGATGTGCCTTACAAACCGGGTACAGTTTCCCTTGCGGCAATGGGGGCTCACGTTTCAGGAGCAGATTATATCAAAGTTGGATTATATGGAACCAAAGACCATGATGAAGCTGTTGAAGTCATGGAAAATGTTGTTAAAACTGTAAAAGATGTAAGTGAAGACACTATTATTGTAGCTGCAGGTTATGCAGATGCTCATCGTGTAGGTGCAGTGGGGCCTATGGAAATTCCAAAAGTGGCTAAAGATGCCGGATGTGACCTTGCAATGTTGGACACTGCTGTTAAAGACGGTCATACCTTATTCGATTATTTGGATATTGACCAATTGAAAGAATTTGTTGAAGAAGCTCACAGTTATGGATTATTGACTGCACTTGCAGGATCTGTTAAAAAAGAACAATTAAAACCGTTACATGATATTGGTTGTGATGTTGTAGGTATCAGAGGTGCTGCTTGTGTTGGTGGTGACAGAAATACAGGTAAAATCCACCATACTGCAGTTGCTGAGCTTAAAGAATTTTGTGAGTCATTTTAATTAGGTGCAATTATGTCATTCTCAAAGAAAGTTCAGGAAGCAAGATTGTCTTATACTTTTGATGATTTTCTCTTAACTCCAAATGCAAGTTATGTGGAACCTAAGGATATTGATACTACAGTGGAATTAGGTAAAGGAATCAAATTAAATATTCCTGTATTAAGTGCTGCAATGGATACAGTTACTGAAGCAGACCTTGCAATAGCTATGGCACAGCAAGGTGGTGTCGGAGTTATTCACAGAAACATCTCACAAGAAAGACAGGTCAAGGAAGTCAGAAAAGTAAAAAATGCTGAAGATTTAACAATTCGTGATGTTATAACCATTTCTCCGGATTCAACTGTCACTGAAGCTTTATCATTAATGCATGATGAACTCATCAGCGGTTTGCCGGTTGTTGACGGTGATAAGATTATGGGTATTATCTCTAAAAGGGATATCCGACCTGTTTTAAAATCAGAACCGTCCACTGCAATCAAGGACATCATGACTTCTGATGTGGTTACCGTCGAGGAAGGGGTTTCAGCTGAAGAGGCATTGAATGTCGCTTACGATAACAAGGTTGAAAGATTGCCTGTTGTTCGTGACGGTAAACTGGTTGGAATTATTACAATTAAAGATATTTTAAATCAATCACAATATCCTAATGCGGCACGTGACGAAAATGGGGAATTTGTAGTTGCTGCAGCATGCGGTCCGTTTGATTTGGACAGGGCGATGGCTCTCGACCAAGCAGGAGCGGACATAATATCCATTGACTGTGCTCATGCTCACAACATGAATGTTGTCAAATTCACTGAAACCATCAAGGATAACATCGATGCTGAATTGTGTGTCGGTAACATTGCTACCGCTCAGGCAGCAGAAGACCTTATATCCATGGGTGTAGATGCACTTAAAGTAGGAATTGGTCCGGGTTCAATGTGTACAACCCGTATTGTAGCAGGTGTAGGTGTACCTCAGCTCACTGCAATTTCGGATGTTGCTGATGCTGCTGCAGATTCAGGCATTCCTGTAATTGCTGACGGAGGTATCAGATACTCCGGTGATGTTGCTAAAGCAATCGGTGCAGGTGCTGATGCGGTAATGCTTGGGAACTTGCTTGCAGCATCCTTGGAAGCTCCCGGTGAAATCGTTGTAATGAACGGTAAACAGTACAAAAAATACCGTGGAATGGGGTCTATGGGTGCAATGACCAGTGAGTTTGATGGTGGTGCAGACAGATACTTCCAAGGTCAGAAAAGTAAAATGAACCATACCAAATATGTTCCTGAAGGAATTGAAGGTGCTGTACCATACAGAGGAACAATTGCAGAAATTTTATTCCAATTAGTAGGTGGTTTAAAATCATCCATGGGGTATTGCGGTGCAAAAGACATTGCTGCAATGAAGGAAAAAGCAAACTTCGTTAGAATTACAAGTAGCGGTATTAAGGAATCCCACCCTCATGACTTGTTAATTACTAATGAAAGTCCAAATTATCCGACTCTTGACTAGTTGGGTAATTAATTTATATTTTTTAGATGAGATTCTTGGTAATGGCATGAAGATTTATAGGTAATTGAATTCTCATCTAAATCAATATTTTTTATCTGATGTCAATGGTTTTTTCATTAAAATGCTTATTTTTAGCAAACCTTTAAATATTAGTTTATACTATATTATCATATTAGATAATTTTATGATTATTTTAGATAATCTATGTAAATTCAAGGAATTTACAATATAATTAAATTTTATTATTACGGAGAGAATATAAATGGCAAGAACTAAAAAAGTTGGTATCACAGGTAGGTTCGGTGCAAGATACGGAAGAAAAGCAAAAAGATCTGTTAAAATCATTGAAGAAAACATGAAAAAGAATCATGTTTGCCCTAAATGTGATAGACCTTACGTAAAAAGACAGGCTGCTGGAATTTGGAAATGCAGAAAATGTGGTGCAGTATTCACCGGAGGAGCTTACATTCCACAAACTCCTATGGCAAAATCTGCAGCACGCAGTATCAGAGATATTAAAGTGGAGGAATAGGCTTTGTATAGATGTCCACGTTGTGGAGCAGAAGTAGACCATAAAAGCTACATGGAAAATAAATGTCCTAAATGCAGATATAGGATTTTATTTAAAAATGTTCCAGAAACTACTAGAATTATAAAAGCAAGATAATTTCTTTGCTTTTACTAAATTTTTACTATTTTTGATTTAAATGTTAATTTCAACTTCTAGAAAACCTTCTCAAAAAACTAGAAAGTT
>CAZQWN010000053.1:0-12836 GCA_964596915.1 uncultured Methanobrevibacter sp. | reverse complement strand
AACAAAAAGCGATAATGCTTTTGCAAAATGCAATATGCCATTTGATCCCATAAAAATTGGAATTCACATGCCCATACAATCAAAGTTAAAACCAAAATCAAAAAATACAGTGTAATTTTAAAAACCAATAAAAACAAAGCAATGAAAAAAGTGAAACTTTACCTCAAAGTTAATGGAAAAACATTCACTGCAAAAACAAACAATAAAGGAAAAGCAATATTCAAAATAACAAACTTAAAAAAGAAAAAAACATTCAAAGCAACAATAACATACAAAGGAAACACAAATTACAAAAAAGTAAGCAAAACAATTAAAATCAAATGCAAGTAGATGATTATCTCATCTACACATATTCTTTTTTTAAACTAACATTAACACCGCCATTAACTATTAGAAATCTACTTATTAAAACTCGTGCATATATATCGGGGTTTAGTTTGAAATGATGTTTTCTAATGAAATATTCAAAACTCGAATAACTCTTTTTAGTTCATCATAGTCTGTTTGCCACAATATCTTATGGCTTTGCATTCCTTTATTTTTTTCTGTCTTATATTTCATTAATTGGTTGCAGATTGATTTGAAACAAATATTCCGCTGCATTGTTCAAAAAATTTTCAAATTAAAACTGGCGGCAATAATAACTTCAGCAACAAAAAGGAAAATTATTTCTTTTAATGAAATCAAAATTTATATAAATGCAGGTGATTAAATGTCAAAAATTGATTATATTATTCGCAATGATAGTAACTCCAGATTAATTTCAGCTGAAAATGAATTTGATTTCCTTGATTTGGATGAAATTCTTGAAAATTATCCTTATATTTTGGATTCAATGGAAAAAGAGGGATATTATATTGAAAATGAGATATGTTCTTTTTTTGATGAAATCATATTTGAAAATAAGGTGGTCGGTTTTGCAGCATTTGAAACTAGAAACATGACCAATTTAATGCTAGTTGAATGTTATATAATGCCTGAATTTAGAGGAAACAGATTATTCTTTGATGAAATATGTAAAATGATTTTTGTTAGCAATAATTTTGGTATATTGCAGCCTACACGAAATATTATTGATTTATTGCTGGATTTTTCTTTTGCAAAAAATATAACTGAAAACATTGTTGTAAGTGGAATTCCGTTCTATTTTGATGATATTGATGCAAAATCCTATAAAAATAGGGAACTTGATGAGGATGAAATGGAACCTTCTTATTTTTATGATTTGAGTATAAATTCAACCATATATGTAGATAATGATGACGTGATATATCATGATTTACTTGAAAACGACTCGAAAAGGCATGGCCCGAGAAAAGAATTAAATGAAAGCTATTTCACTAATATTAGGGATTTTTTCACTGAAAATAATTTTGATGATTTGATAGAAGAGTTAAAAGAAAACCTGCCTCATGTTAAATTCGGTTATGATGAAATTATTGGTCATGGCAACGGATTATCCGAATATATGCAGAGCATTGTCGATGATGACGTCATTTCTTATGAAAAAGCTATTGAAATCCGGGAGCAGTTAATTAAAGAATTTGAATCAGGAAAAATTAATGATGAAAATATTGATGACAGATTAACTTTTCTGATTTCTCATGAAGTGTTAGGCACAATGGATGATGGAGACGATGAAATACAAATGGTAAAAGATTTCTTTGAGATAATTGGCGAGGATGATGAATTGGCCTTAAACATATTCAATGCAATACTTGACGATGATCATGAAGAATTTGAAAATTTGATGATAAATGCAATGGAAGATGAAAAGTTTTCAGAGGATTTTTTAAGTCTGGTTGAAGAAATGGACGATGAAGATGACCCCATGGAAATATCTCCTGATGATTTGAGCTTTTTTGAGTCTTTAGGTTTAAATTTGGATTCACCATATCCTGTTGCTGAGATGATGTGGGGACCTAATGATGATAAATATAAACTTGATGACACATTTTACGGCAAAGATTATCCGATAACACATGACCACTATATATATCGTGTCTTAAGTTCACTTAAAAAGCACAGTAATTTAAAAATTGCACTGGCAAATGCTGAAATGAAAGGATCTGCAACATCATATATGATTGAAACTTTTTTGTTTGAAAATAATTTCATTGATAATGAAGTTAATTATGACAATTGGGATGAATTTGCCAATAGAGAATTAACAATACCTGATTTAAAAGATGTTCTAAGACAAAACAATTTAAAAATTTCCGGTAAAAAACAGGAACTTATCGATAGAATAGCTGAAAATCAAATCCCTCTTGATGAATTCAAGTCCGAAAAAGTTTCACTGACACCTGTCGGGGAAGAATTTTTACAAGAAAACGCCTGGATTAAATTATATGACGATCTTTTAAATAACTTTGATTTCAATGATTATGTCAAATATTTGGATAATAATGACGGCGAAATAATTGAAGTTACTCTTAACTATATTGAGGAGCATTTAAAATTAGCAAAAAAAGAAAATAATACCGAATATATTATGGACTGTGCTATTCCATATAGTATACTATCCGAAATGCAAAATCTTCATAATTAAAATCAGGTTTGGTTTTTTGTGAATGCATACTTTAGTGGAAAATTCTAGCTGATTCTTAAATTCCTTTTAAAGTTTGCAATACAGAAATGTTGGATAACACATATAACCGTTTGTTTGAAAGGTATATTTTGAAATTCATTATTCAACAAATCCAAAATAGATATTTTTTTTGTTTACAACACTGATTTGATGCTTCTAGTAAGGAGTGGGGATATAAAACACTTCATATATCCCCAATTCAGTCCTTAATTTTGCTTTTTCTATATTTTTTAATTCCAAAATGCCATAGAGTTTTTCTTTGGTCAGTGGATTGTCAATTTCAAGATTTTCAATTTTAATGTATCTTGAGTCCACTTCCACCAGACACTTGAATCCGTGCTGGAGGAGTATGCTTCTAAGCAGTTCAGCTTTTTTATAGTCGAGGATGTTTTTTCTTAGAATATCTTTAAGAGTGGTCATGATATCGCCTTTTTAGGGTTGAAGTTCAAACACACATTTTTTATCGCCGGCACAGTAACACATTGTCTCTTTTATATTTAAATCCATTTTAAAGTATTTTTCAAATAATGTATGAAATATTCCTTTTTCAAGATTACATGAGGCATTCCCCGATTTTGCCAGGGCAAGTGATTCAAAACAGTCCATGCAGGTTATTTCAATCTTATGGGTGGCGTTGAAGCAGAGCTGACCCAGATTATTTTTCAGCCAGTAGGAGGAAATATTGTCTATGAAAATTTCAAAATCTTCATCATATAACTGGCTGAACAGGTATTGGCCTATGTAATTTCCTAATTTTTCCATCACAGGCGTAAAATCCATCCCAAATTCAATTAAAAGGGATTTCATAGGATTCATTAACAGTACTGGAAATTCCACATCTCCTTTTTCTATAAACTCATCAATCAGGCGTTGTGTCTGATTTTCATGTTCCTTTCTGATGTTGTTTGAATTGATAGAACCTAAAAAATCAACTGTCAGATAAAATATTTTCTTTCTGTTATCGTAGGGATCTGCTTTGTAATTAACAATCCCTGCCTGTCTTAAATCTCTCAGATGCATGGATACGCTGGCTTTTGATTTGCATGTGTTTTCAACAATTTCATCAAAGTTCATTTCCCTATATCTGAGAAGATTAAGAATCTCGTATTTCATCGGACTTTTGATGATATCAATGTCCCGTCTATCCTTTAAAAGAATCTGTATGGGGTTTGAGGTAATCATAGTATCTCCCTAAAAACTGATTTATGTAAACTTATATAATGCCATATATACTATATAAATCTTTTTAAAATTAATTTATATGAGTTTTAACAGTTAAATTTAGTTTATACTAAATTTAAACATTTCAATTGTATGAAAATGACGGATTACTCAGAAGAGGAGATTTTAACGGTAATGTATAAACAATGTATCTGAAAGATTTTACATTATCATTAACTGATATTGTTGCTTTTTTTTACAAAAAATCTGAAATGATGGCATTTATGATTTTTCCTTTGATAAATCTACACAACATATTTGGAATAAAATTAAAAGTTTTTTCTTCATGGATGAATTACCGGAAGTATGATTGATTTGATAGAAATCTATCATAATCTAAATGAACATGAAATACAACTATTACAAATAGCACTATCCTTTAAAAAAAGCACGTAATGAAATTTCATTTGAAACACATGTTTGATTGTGAATTACTCAAAACGAAACAGACATGGAATTTCCCGAATAGAGTGAAACATTGATTTTTCTGAAAACTAAAAAAATTAGGTTAATTTTCCTTTTCTGAATCTTTCCCTTCAGGCAATTCCTCATTTTTCCTTTTTTTGAAAAATTTAAGAACTTTTACAGATAATTTGACATAAAGACCTGTTAATGAGTGAGGAATTCCCAAAATTCTTTTAATAATAATTTCAAAGGTCATTTTAATTGACTTCTTTTTCATTTCGTTTTTCTTTTCTTCATTCATCGTAACACCGGATTATAATTTGTTAATTTTTAATTCCTTTCATGGAAGAATCATTTTATAATTTGAAACGTATGTTTGATTACGAATTATTCAAAACCGAAAAAATCAAACATCAATATATTCAATACCTTTGATGATCGGCGCAAATTCAGACTGTTTTTCAACAAATTCTAAAGCAAAATCATTATGATATTTCTAGCTTCAATCAGAGATAATATCCTTGAAACCACTTCTTCACGAACTTTTTTCTAAATTCTATATCATCATCCATTGAATCTGAACCTTTAGAGTTGAAATTAGAAACATAATCCATAAGAATAATTTTTATATTCATTGGAATTGATTCTTTAAGATGAATTAATTCATTGAAAAATGAATCATCAACATTTTTAAGAAATTTTTCATCATAACTGTATATTTCACCTATAGATTAATTATTATATCCAATAGTATATATAATTTACATAGTCATTCGAAATAATGTTTAAAATGTATTCACAAACTAAATTTATCACCTTAATGGTGAAATAAAACATTTTAATTTACCATCCGCACAATATTAAAATTTAACAAAAATTAATTATTAACTTACAACAATGAAATATTGAGGATGTGTTTTTCTTTCATACCCTAATATTATCCTCAATTCATATATGATAGATCTATGAACTTTAAAATATCAAAATAAGAAAAATTCAAAAATAGTATTGATGTATTAGAGAAAGCATTGAATAAATTAATACATTAATTTCTAAATTGCTTTAATTAATCTGTGATTAATTAATATTTGATTAATTAGCGATTAGGTTTATTATTTGTTATAAAATTATAAGTTAATAATAATTTAATAATTAAATAAAGATAAGTGGAATTTTAAGAAAGAATAGATTCTCTTAACCTACAACATTATATTCAAACAATATTACAAAAAAAAACTAAAAAAAAAGAGAATAGAAATATATCTATTCTTTATATAATAATCCTAATGAGTAACCGCTGAATAATGTTGTGAAACCGCCCAAAATGATACTGGCAATAATAACGCCTACATATGGAATTATATCCAGTAAATCGACAACTACAGTTACAACAAGAACAAGGATTACTAAAATAATTACATATCCAATAACTTTTGATACTCCAATTCTTTTAATATCTTCAATTACTGCTCCAATATTTAATGCGTCGCCTATGTTGCGAGATACAGCGAATCTTGCTTCAGCAATTAGTTCAAATATTGCAAATACAATAAATAAAATTATTGCAAGAACTGCCCAAATTCCAAGGGAACCTACAATTTGGTCTAATCCTGCACCAATTGCACCGAACATTACTAAAAGAATTAAAGTTATGATAATTGGAATGATAAAGTAAATAATTGCTATTATAGTTACCTTAATACCATCCACAAAGTTGTTTGCAAAATCCAATCCAGGTATTTCACTAGAACCATCTATTGCATTTTTAATAACATTGATTGTATAACCTGCAACCAATATGGTAAATATTAAACCAATAATTGTTCCAATAATTCCCGGACTTGACTTGAATGCATCAAAAACAGAACCGATGTCTGCAAGCATTGCTAAAATTCCTATTATTACAAAATTTTTTAAATCAGAAAAAGGATAGGATATTGATTTTGAAAAAATATCACTTAAATTCATATTTTCACCATGTTATAATTTATTTTAAACAAAACACAATTTTATGTGTAATTTTAATTTTATCTTTAATATTATTTAAATATAATCACATTTTTTATAAATTAAACTAGATATTATTCAAAAAGATTATATCAAGAATTTATTGAATTAAATAATGAATATTGAGTAAACTAATCTGGAAGAAACGGTTGGATTGAAAACCGAAAAAAATTCCAAGAAAAATTACTATCAAAAATTATATATTAAATGATAAATATAAGATTTGATTGATATAGAATTATTACTGTATCACTAAATTTTTAATAATTAGTTAAATGGAGGAAAAATTTATGGCAAACCCAATTCTTGCTGCGATATTATCTTTTATAATTCCAGGTTTAGGTCAGGCTTATGCTGGAGATGTTAAAAAAGGTGTTATATTCATTGTAATAGCAATAATTTTATTCATACTTGCTTTTTTCACTGGTTTTTTAACAAGTATTATAGATTTAATATTCAGTATTTACGCAGCTTATGATGCTTACAAATTAGCACAATAATCATTGAAGTGTTAATTAACTTATTTTTATTTTTTTTCGAAATTCATTAAATAAATAATTCTCAAAAAATTCATCTTATTTTTAAAGAAGCAACTATTTTTTTAGAAATTTGTTAAACAATATAATTACCATAACTTAAATAATATAACAACTAATATAACTATGGTGATAATGTGGAAAAGTTAGATGACATAATTGTTTCAAGAGCAATCATAGAAGAATTTATGAATGATTTTCTAGAATACACAGACATTGATGTAGCAATCGGTGGTGGGGGCCCATCAGGTATTACAGCAGGTTATTACCTTGCAAAAGCTGGTTACAAAGTTGCATTATTCGAAAGAAAACTCTCGATTGGCGGAGGAATGTGGGGAGGAGGAATGATGTTTAACAAAGTAGTTGTTCAGGAAGAAGGATGCAGAATCCTTGACGAGTTCGGAATAGGCTACAAAAAATATCAGGACAATTACTACACTGCAGACTCCATCGAGTGCACTTCAACACTTACATCTAAAGCTACACAAGCTGGTCTTAAAGTATTCAACCTCATGTCAATTGAGGATTTAATGGTACGTGAAAACGGAATAAACGGAGTTGTCCTCAACTGGAGTTCAGTTGAAATGAGTGGCCTGCATATAGACCCGCTCACAATCAGATCCAAGGCAGTAATTGATGCAACCGGCCATCCCCTTGAAATCATCAAAATTGTCCAGGACAAAATGGAAGCTTCCCTGAATACAGAAACAGGTAAAATAATGGGTGAAAAATCCATGTGGGCAGACCGTGCGGAAGGCAAAATCTTAGACAATGTAAACGAAGTGTATCCTGGATTGTATGTTACCGGTATGGCTGCAAATGCAGTTCACGGATCACAGCGTATGGGACCAATCTTTGGAGGAATGCTGCTCTCCGGCGAGTACGTTGCTAAAAAAGTTGCGGAAGATTTGGAAAAAAGATTCTAAATTCACCTAATTACCATCATCACCATAACCAAACATATTTGAAACTCTCCGGCTTGTAGAAGCCAGAGAATTCCAGCACCATAATTTTGATTATTTAAAGATTTAAATCCTCAAATTTTCTATGACTATTTTACAGTAAGTCACAACATATCTTAGATTAAAATTTTCTTCTAATCTACATGAAAGCAAACACTTCTGGAGGAATATAAATAATATTGTCATTTTTAACAATATTTGGATACATATTTGAAATAATTATGCCATGTGATGAGTTATATTTTTTCATTGCTCGTTTAATCTGACTTTTATCTTTATCACCACAACTTACTTCAATTGGAATTGGTTTTTCTAATCCCCTTTGAACTATAAAGTCAACATTTTTATCACTACTTCTCTTTTTACTATCATCATAATATGTTTTATAAGAAATATTGCTTTTATTATCTAAATCATGAAAACTTGAAGCCACATAATTTTCTAATAGTTTTCCAAAAAATGCTGTTTCATCTTCAAGTAATGCATTTCCTACATCTAAAGCAAGATTATGTTTTAAACTAGGTGTTGCAAAAAAATATTCATGAGGTTTTGTTGTTCTTTTAACTGATGAAGTAAAAGCTTCAATATGAAATATTAATTGTGTTTTTTCCAGTATATTCAATACTTTAGTGACTAATGGTATTTTTACATCAAAAAGATTTGAAAGTGAACCTTTAGATACTTCGCCAGGATTTTGAAAAGCAAAATAATTCAAAATCTGAAAAGCAAGATTCTGTGTATTACTGTTAATACCGTCTATATTGTTCAAATCAGTGGTTACAACTTTTTCTACCATATCTACCATTTTTTTAGTAATATCATTAGAATTTTGATAAAAAGATGAGGGGAAACCTCCAAATTGTAAGTAATTTTTCCATTCAGAAACATCATAGTTTTGTAAATGGGAATAAATATCTATCATCCCTCTTTCAATTTGTGCACTATTCTGCGTTTCCCCATTGAAAATCATTTGAATTATTGAATCGGAAAGATTATTTTTAAAATTTCCATATTTCAATTTTAAATGTTCATGATATGTTAATGGATAAATAGGCATATTTAATATTCTTCTAGCAGCATCAGGATTATTGGAAAGTTTTAATGCTGATGATCCACTAAAAATCATGAAAATATTTTTAGAACCATCAAATATTAGTTTTCCATTAAAAGCCCAATTCTTATCATATTGTGATTCATCAATCAAAATAAATACAGGTTGAGATAATGTTTCAATGATAGAATTATGAAATGTTTCACAGTAGTAATTTACAACTTCAAAAATATCCGCATTTCCAGTTCTTTTTAATCTGTCACAGGAAAAATATAATATATTCTGTGGATTCATGTTTTTCTCTTTGAAGAGATATTCATATATCTGAAAAAGTATAGTAGTTTTTCCAACATCACGCAAACCCGGCAAAACAAGAAATCTGTTTAAATTATTCCCATTTAAGAAATTATCAACATAATCAATAATATTATCATAATCAGAACGTTTATTAAATTTTTTGTTTTTATATGTTAACTCCTGATTTACTTTCATAGGCATTGTTAATATCTGATTTCGCAGATATGTCTTTTGTAACTCATTCATTATTTCCCTCCAAAAATTATTATAGTTATTTATAATATTAGTATTTTTAATATTAATAGTTATTTATAAAGACTACTAATTTCAATATTAATAGTTATTTATAAAGACTACTAATTTCAATATTAATAGTTATATATAAAGACTACTTATTTTAATATTACATTATAAAACTTTACAATGAGGATAGAAAAAAAAGAAAATGACAACCAACAGATATCACAATTTAGAAAAATTTCAACCCTAAAAAAAACTAATTAAATCATCAAAAGAAATATTCAAAACAAAGATAAATGATTAAAATTAAATTAGAGGATAATTATTCCTTATCCTCTTTAAATAATTCAGCTATTCCAGACACTGAACCCAAAACGCCACTTGATTCCAACGGTAAAAATACTTTTGTTGCCTTTCCGTCAGCAATCTTTTCAAGAGATTCCAAGTATTTGACTGCAATCAATCCGTCATCGGGATTTCCTTCATGTATTGCAGCATAGACTTTTTGGATAGCTGCCGCTTCACCTTCAGCTCTTAGAATAGCTGCCTGTTTATCTGCTTCTGCCATTTTCTTGATTGATTCAGCATTACCTTCAGCTTCAAGGATTGTTGCCTGCTTGTCACCTTCAGATTTTTTAATTTCAGACTGTTTATAACCTTCAGCTTCAAGAATTGATGCTCTTTTCATTCTTTCTGCTTTCATCTGTTTACTCATTGCTTCGACAATGTCATGAGGAGGTTCAATTTTTTGTATTTCTACACGCACGACTTTGCTTCCCCACTTGTCGGTTGCAACATCAAGCACTTCCCTTAATTCAGCATTGATCATTTCACGTGAGGTCAGTGTTTCATCAAGCTCCAGATCACCGATAATGTTTCTCAGGTTTGTCTGTGCAAGTTTTGTAATTGCCTGATAGAAATTGACTACATTATATGTCGCATTGAAAGCATCGACAACTTCATAGAATATTACACAATCAACAACAACAACTGTGTTGTCTTTTGTGATAACTTCTTGAGGCGGAACGTCTACAACCTGTTCTCTTAAATCCACTTTCACCATCTTTTCGATGAATGGAATGAGTATTGCAACACCGCTTTCTGCAGTTCTACTGTATTTTCCAAGTCTTTCAACTACACCTTTTTCATAAGGCCTTAAAATTTTTACTGACTTAAACCCGACAATAATTAAAATTATGACTATTAAAATGAATACTTCAAACAACATCTTTCAGCCTCCTTAATCAATCTTTTCAATAATCAATATTATGCTATTGATTCCAACAACTTTCACTGCGTCATCTATATTGACTGCATCATTTGTATGTGCGGACCATTCCTCGCCTGACACGTTCACCACATATGTGTTTTCATCAATCTGTTTTACCACCTTTGCAGTTTTTCCAATCAGTCTTTCGGCTGTGGTCTTTTTGCTGCTGTCAGGAGTGATTCTATCTGCAAAGCGTCTTGTTGATAGTATCAGAACTGCAGACACTATTACAAATACTGCAAATTGAACATACACATCAAATCCAAAGTAGTTTAAAACGGCAGCAGCCAGTGCACCAACACCAAACCAGACTAAAAAGAATGTATTGGTGATTAATTCAAGTATAATGAAAATTACTGCAATGAATATCCAAATCATAACGTCCATCTTAACCACATCCAAATTTGTAAATAATAGTTGGACTTTTTTATATATAAGGTTTTTGAAATTTGTTTAAACAAATTTGGACGAAAATTCATTCACATACATAAATATGCATTAATGAGTATTTTTAGCTAAAGAATTATTCTATTGTATGTTCCATTTCCTTGTGGAAAATTAACCTGTATCCTGTTCCGTGCTCATGCTCAATGATATGTATGTTCCTTCAAGCTGCTTGGTTAAGCTTTTTATTATGTCACATCCCAGATTTTTGCTGATGTGTTTAACATCATGTATGCCAACGCCATTATCACCTATAATCAGCTCAGCAGTATTGCTGTCCAAGCTTCTTATGGACTTTGTTATTTTATTATCTGCGGACTTATTAGGAAATGCATGCTTTATGGCATTCATAGTTATTTCATCGATTATCAAAAGCAATGGTGTGATGACATCAATTGACAGGTATAAATCTTCCTCAACATCGGTTTCAAATTCTATATGGAAAGGTGAGTCGACCACATTTCTTGTTTGCAGGTCATGGTCTGCTATGTAATCCTTCAGATTGATGTTTTTCAAATCCTGAGACTTGTATGTCTTTTCATGCAATAGCGCCAGTGAAATCAGCCGTGTCTGCATATGTTCAATTACCAAATCATGCTCATTTTTATATGCTCTTTTTTCAAGGTTTAAGAAACTGTTTAAAACCTGCAGGTTGTTTTTGACCCTGTGGTGAATTTCCTTGATTAAAACCATCCTGTGGTCATTGGATATCATTAGCTTTTCATAATTTTCTCTCTTCGGTGATGTCTGTTAGAAAACCGATACTGTGTGTGGCATTTCCATATTCAAAGCGTTCTATGTAAAGGTCAACAACCTTCTTATTGTGGGAATCTCCGTCAACAATATATGTGAATGTTTCATCGAATTTGTTTATTTCACCATCAAGCAGCATGTTAAAGCGTTGAAGTGTATCCTCCTCAACGATATTATCCAAAAGGGCTCTTGTGTGGTTAAACTCATCATGGCCCTTTTCTATCAAATTGTAAAATCCTCTGGAGAACTTGAATTGCTTATGATTAAACGGTTCAATAAGCAGGGCCAGTTTTGTACTGTTTTTAAAACCTTTCAGGAGAAAATCAACCGGCTGTGTCAAATCGTCATCTGAATATTTAGTAATGTCAATCATTCCCTGGTGAATAATGATGCCGCTTTCATCGAAATAGGAATATACATTAACTTCAATTGTTTTTAAAATGCCGTCTATGGTTTTTATTCGGATAACTTCATCACACTGTGCAGTTTCCTTGTTGGTGATGTCGAATATCTTATCGACAATGTGCTTGTCTTCGGGTATCACCAAATCAAAGACTATGTTGTAATAGTCATCAGCCTCCTCTTTTGGACGGTTGATGATGTTGTATACTCCCTGCGACCAGGTATATTTTCCGTTAATGTTGTAATAGCTTCCAGTTTGTGAAAAGTTTTCTATGATGTTTGTCTTGTCCTCATCGAAATCCCTGTATTCCAAATCAACACGGCTGCTGATTTGGGTGTCGATATTGTTGGCTGTTACAAATACTCTCTGCCCGTCATAGACTATTTTGGCATTGCTCAGCTTTGACAGCTTGTTTTTATGGTAGTAAACAAATCTTATCTTTTTGTATTGTGGTTTTTGTAGACATCTACCAGATCATCGTGCAATATCTTATGAAACAGCGGAGATATTTTGCTTAACAGTCTTCCATTAGTATCGTCCTGAGTGCAGTGATATTGTTTAAGTGTGAATTTGCCTACTGTCTGAACTATGAAATCTTTACCGTCCTCATATGGAATCAGTGAATGGATTTCTACAGGGATGTTATTTATAAGTTCC